>NZ_JBFDAH010000070.1:0-3320 GCF_040719265.1 Aliikangiella maris
GTGAGTGGCAGTATCACGTTAAGTTAATCAAGCGTGATTACAGTCATTTAATCAAAGCGGGGTAGCCCCCGCTTTAACCTTAAAACTGGTCATCACTCCGCTGTCACTCCTAAAAGCAGGGCGCTAGCCCAGTGATAACAAGGCTTGCGAAAGTCGTCACTACCGATGGTGATGTAGTGACGACTTCAAAAAGCGGCTAAAAAAACGAATTAGAGAGCCCGTTTCACATGTGAAACTGCACTATAAAAAATTAGTGCTTTACAAAAAAAGGTGCGTCTGGGAAAATTTTTAGCTGTCAGGGGATGCGCCTGAGAAAATGCTCTTTAAGTGGTTGATGAACTAGAGAAAATTGGCTATTGCTACGATTGCCGCGTTGGGCTTTCCTGATGCCCCAGTGGGAAAAAACAACATGTTCCTCTGACAGAAGAAGAGCGAGCTTTTGCTGCTGATGGCATGCTTAAAGAATATTGGAANGGGAAAAAACAACATGTTCCTCTGACAGAAGAAGAGCGAGCTTTTGCTGCTGATGGCATGCTTAAAGAATATTGGAATTCTCGAAATGAACGGGGGGATCCATGGGCCAAGGCCGGTTTGGCTTTGTGGGACCCAGAAAACCCTGATGTAACTCAAGCTCATCGAGATATGGCAAAAGTTCTCAAAGGTAGACTAATTTACGAAGCTGGAGTTGCCGGTGAACTGGAAAAAAATTCACACCCTAAGGATACTGAGCGATACCTGAGATATGTAGGGATTGCAGTTATGCGCGGACATGCTCAAGCCGTAGCAAGAGACTATTCTCAGAAACTAGGTGATCGATGGGGGGTGCTAGACAAATATCAAGGTGCCATATTCCATCATAAAGTTTTCACCAAATTAAACTTGCCTGCTTCAGTCTACGGAGGTACTCCATTCGGGTCTGGGCAATGGGTACCACTGGTTTCATTTCAAGCATGGATGACAAATCAAATTTCTAATTTGCCAAATTTTCCAGTTGTAACAAGTGGGCCTGGAGGATTAACTACTATTAATTCTTGGTGTGGATATATGTGTTTTGGACAAGGATATATTTCAAATGAAGATAACCATCATGATGCAAGTAAATAGCTTCCTCAAAGTATCAATTAGATTAATCTTGATTGCTATAGGTTTATTAAGTATCTGCTCTTGTGCGGACTCTAAGAAAGTACTGATTTTTGAAGAAAACCCGATATGCATTCCACATGAAGAGTTTGTTGCTATTGATTGGGGAAACAATGGTAGTGCTAAAGAAGTGAGTGTTCGATTTGATATACCAGTACCAGAAAAAAACGATAATTCTACAATATATGCTCATATAACAGCTCAGAATAAATTCATTGGATCTTTGTTTTACAAAGAGCTACGCAGTTCAGTTGATAGCGTGAAGAAGGCTGAGCTAGAGAGAGTTTACGGTTTAAGGAAAATGGAAAGTAAAGACTCCGCTGGCGTTTTTCATTTATTCGATGACAACTATGACTTATCATTAGATTCTTATGTTGCAAGCTGTTTTACATTATCTGATTCTATGGGAGAGTGCACTTTGGGAATGGACTCAGATAAATATCACTTAAAAATTGACTTTGATCTGAGTCAACTTAAGTATTGGTCCAAAATTAAGGAGCAGTCATTGATTAGTTTTGAAAAATACAAATGTAAATAAAAGTTAAGCCCCAGTGGGGATAGTTCGTTAAATCAGGCTACAGAGATTTTAGATAAGATTTCTAAAATTAATACCGTCGTTGCGTTAGGGACGGAAGAAGCTAAGTTATTACAAGAGTCAGGTCAACTTGTATTAACTGATGGACAAGCGAGAGTTATCGCTGAATTTGAAAATTTGGATGCTACTAAATTAGCCGCGGATGCTAATAAGGTACAATTAAGACTTGCAACAGCTTCCAAAGTGGCGGGGGTGGTGGGTAACGTAATTAACGTGGCCCAAATAGCATTAGAAATTGAAAAACATGAACGTGGTAAGATCACAGGGACAGAGCTAGTAATAAACCTTACTAAAATTGGAGTGCCGATGGCCATAGGTCTTGTAAGTCTTGAAGGAAGTGTACTCGCTACAACAACAACAACAGGCTATGAATTAATTTATAAAGTTTATGACAATGCCATGACCTTAGGAGATAAGGTTGAAGCGATAAAACATATGAATAGAATGAACAGAATGGATGATCCTGTGGAAATTCAAGATTATATGGATGCTCATGGCTTGGATTATAATTAGAAGGCTAATGTTGATTAGATATAAACTGTGGTTGATTGTTGCGACTAATCGTTGGAATCATTGAGTAATGAGAGCAAACAAAAAAACTTATCTTTATCACTACTGGATTATTGTATTATTCTTAGTGTTGGCTTTGGTTTTACCTAGATTAATAGAGTTATTTATTAGTAGTAAGCTACATGAAAATACAATAATTTTTATCGAATTTGCTTTAATTTGTCCAGCTATTTTGGCAATGATTCTATTTGTACAATATTATAGTTTGAGCAAGAATTTAAAAGTTAAGTATTTTGATAATAAGGTGTTCATATGCTCTGGTGAAACTAAAAAAAGCTTTGAAATTAGTGATGTTCAGCAACTAAGAATAAAATACTCAATTCCAGTATATTTTAAAGGTTTTCGGTATTTCCCAACAGATAGTTTTATGTATGCTCTGATATATCTACGTTCAGGAGAACGTTTTTTGATAACTTCATTCCTTGATTTGGAGTTGCTCGATACAATTCGTTTTTTTGAAGGTAAAGTAAATGTAGTAAAAAAGCCAACATTAATGTGTTGGCCGCCTAAACAGAATTGATGGAGGCAACTCGGCAAGATACCTCTTGAAATTAGTATAACGGGTCAGGTCGCGTTATTAATAATTAAGCTCGAACAAATTAAAACCAGACATATATTATCACCCGACAAAAAATAATACCGGACACCCTGATTTATCATTTCATAACCAACATTGAATTTCCAACTAAGTTAGACGATGATTTGTTGCGAAATCAAGAAAGAAAATATGACATTGAGTGGGGACATCCGTGACTTTACAATGGTTGGAGTTCCCCGCTTACGGCTTCGCCTTTGTGTTTTGGTTGTCACACTGTAGTGGTCAAGTAACTTTGGCCACAGATTTAGAGTTTTTCCAATAAATATCTTCCGCTATGTTTGGTGTTAAGCCGTTATTAAAAGTATGTTGTAGTTTACTTTTTTACCATCATACTTCTTGCCAATTTATTTATCATAAGATTGTGCAAGAATTAAACGACTTTACCCAATTAACATCGTCCGCTTTTTAGTGCTTGCC
>NZ_JBFDAH010000071.1:0-3243 GCF_040719265.1 Aliikangiella maris
AAAAAAGTTGGTAACCATAACTCATGTTAATCATGTCCTCGTGCAACCACACTGGCGATCACACGAGGAGCTGCTCAAGCAGCAAGTCTCTTAAACTCCCCAACACCTAAACTCCTTCTCTATGCTCGCTACGCGAGCATTAGAGCAAATTTTATCAAAGGGCGAAAGCTCTTTTTTTGGGCAAAAACCTTTTCAAAAAAGTTATCCACAAAGTGTTTGATAACAATTTGGTAGAACCTATGACAACAATTTGGCAAGCACTAAAAAGCGGACGATGTTAATTGGGTAAAGTCGTTTAATTCTTGCACAATCTTATGATAAAGAAATTGGCAAGAAGTATGATGGTAAAAAATTAAACTACAACAACCTACCAAAGAGGTTACTATGACTAAATGCAATTTTACGCAAACAGCCCCCGGCTGTCATGAATTTACTGATAAAACCCTGCCGCAATACAATTTTGCTTTGCAGCCTTACCCTTATTTCCGGCAAATCCAGTGGCATTGGCGGGAGCCATTAACCATTGTGCCAGACTCAGCTTCCCGCTGTTATCCAGAAGCCGCGCCCCATTTTGAGCCGCCCATTCAGATGGTTTTGCTCGGCCAGCAAGATGACCATATTCAACTGGCTTTGTATGCCTTGCCCCATTTGCGATTTGGTTATACTCAGCCGCTTAATCGACGTTGGCGTGAGGCTATTACTGCACTTTAACCTTTTTCCCTGTCTGACACGTAAGCCTTGATAAGCACTAGCCTGTAGCGATTGTGTCAGACAACTTTTTTAAAATGCACATCACTGTCTGACGGCGGCAAACCAATAGCCATGTACTATCCCTTAGCATTCGTCAGATGCGTAGGGTGTGACAACAAAAACACACTAGGCGAAGCCGAAAGCGGGAAACTTCATCCATTGAAATCAAGCCAAACAACCCCACTCAGCCAACCTAACAAAACCCAGTTGAAAAAGCCCTGAATCAGGGCTGAGTTTGAAGGTTCTAAAAGTCAGGGGTGTCCCCACTCAGTGGTTCGATGATGGAATATAAAAACGCCCTCAAACTGAGGGCGAGATGGGAGGTGCTGTAGATTAATTTTCGAGTTGGGAAGACTTCTTTTTTGCTTCATTTCGTCGACGATCTAATTCGGTTAAGGATATTGAACTTAAGTCTGTCGCTCCATTTGACGAAACAAACACCATCAGTTTTATGTTTTGCTTCACATCAATCACCTCAAACTCAAATCCTTCACTTGTTTTGTTTACCTCCATTGGCGGCAAAAGTTCTGAATCAAATTTTAAAGGTATTTCTGCTTTCTTTATTTTCTTTTTAGCGAGCTTCGTCGCTTTTTCTCGTGTAATTTTCACAGGCTCAGCAGTACAAGAAAATACAGCCAAAAGTAATACGAATACGAGTCTCTTAAATATCAATACCATGGCTCTATTTTTCCTTTACTTTGAATTTCACGGCTTCCAATAAATTTCATATTATAAGGTTTTTCTGGGAGCCAAGAGCCCATAACAGTCAGAATTTCAGCAGGGGCAGATCTCCACCTTTCGTTAAAGTTCTCTGCTGGGTCAAAGTCATATAGATTATCTGCTGCGCTCAGAGTTCCACTAAATGTATAAGACATATTGCTTATAGTTAACGTTCCTTGAAGCAATAATTTAACATTTCCTATCGCTAAATAGTTATCAAATCCAGGACCTTTATAGTTCATAGAGTCTTCAACAAAGTACTCGCCATCAACACCATCAAATCCTGCAATATGAATCAAATTAGCTACCTTTTTGAACTGCTCTGGGGTGACACCTTGAGTTCTAAGCATCTTAAAAGCTACTTCAACTTCTTTTTGACTACCCCCAATATAATGAAATAAAGCTTTAAACCCTCCTAAGTTTTCAGCCTCTTTTTGAGGCTTAGTTCCTGTAATAACGGCCTTCCCTTTCGATGCAATCATGCTTTGTTTTACGGGGAATTGACCACCACTTGAATAATCAACTTCATCGGCGGCTCTTGTCTGACTGGTGCATTAACTTTTCTCAGTAGACATCCAATCAACACCTTTTAACCAAAATTTCTTCATTAAGAAATATGCTATTAATACTGAAGGCACAAAGTTTAGAGCATATGAAAAATAAATATCAATAGTATCTTCAGTTTCTAACATCACAAATACTAATACAGTTAACATTAACAACCCTGAATATGCTTTGCCAATAATGAGATCTTTTAACTCTATTTTTCTAGCTTTTGTTCTTAATGACACAACAATAGTAAATAACCAAAGCTCAAAAGCACATTTATATAGCATGAAATATAAAGCAAGAGCTACAAGAGACAAAGGCCCTTTAAGGTAGACATCTATAGACAATATCCAGTTTAATAAGAAAACCAAACACAATAATGTAATGCTTTCCACCAGAAGCAAAACTAAACAAAACCCAATTAACTTAATACTTTTCATTTTTACTTCCTCGCAAACTGATCGTCAATCAGTCCTATGGCTAGGTTTAATCTGTGTTGTTGATTATCAAATCTAAAATTTTGATTAGGATACAAACGGTCTAAAACTCTAATAGAGTTGGAGACATAGCCGGGGCTGACCCCGCCAACAGCTCTATCAAACCAACCATTAAACCTTTCATTAATATTGTTAACAATTGAGCTACGACTTGAAGGACTAAACATACTTAAGGAGTGATTAAATACCCTCTGAGCAACCTGTTGTTCAAACCCAGCCATTTCTATTGCTAGCTGCTTTCCCCTGAGACCTTCGAGACCTTTGATCGAGCCAGTGTTTTTTATATCTAAATAGTTCTGAAAATTATATTGCGACAAACGATAGCTAGCATCTTGAATAACAAACATGGCATTCACTGAACCTGAACCACCGTTAGGCAATAACGCTAACATACCTGTTCCACCTTCAAAGCCAAGGGCAATAGCTTCAACTTGATCCGCAGCTAATAAAAACCATTCACCAGCTCCACTTTGTCCAGCGTCTATCAACTCGTTTCCTATACGACGGTATTCTTTAAAACGTTTCGAAGGGTCTAAGAACTTTGAAGCCATTGCCTTAGCTTCATCAGATATTGGGCCAAAATTATCTGCGGCACTTGCACCAATGCTACCTTGAGTGGTGCTCAACCCATCACCCACATTATCCTTATCATTCACTCCCTGTTCAACTTTATCAGCCGTCTTAGCCTTTTCACCTAGACCAGTGTTTCCGTTATTTTCTGGTTCAC
>NZ_JBFDAH010000072.1:0-3190 GCF_040719265.1 Aliikangiella maris
CTTAAAACAGGTGATTGATTTTTACCACGAAACACTCAAGCAAAGCCCCGAGGTATTACAGTATTTAGAAAGTCGTGGACTTAATAATGTTGAACTCATCAACACCTTTAAACTGGGCTTTGCCAATCGCACTTTAGGTTATCGCTTGCCGGAGAAAAATCGCAAGGCGGGTGCAGAAATTAGAGGGTGTTTACAAAGTGCGGGTATTTTAAGAAAAACAGGGCATGAGCATTTTAATGGTTGCCTGGTGGTTCCGGTCATTGGTGAGGCTGTGCAGGTGAAAGAAGTTTATGGCCGTAAAATACTGGGTAGTCGATTACGCAAGGGAACCGCGCAACACCTGTATTTACCGGGTGAACATCAAGGCGTGTGGAATGCTCAGTGNGCTGGATGAGTCAGCGCAGGTGAAAGAAGTTTACGGCCGTAAAATATTGGGTAGTAAATTGAGAAAAGGAACAGCACAACATTTATATTTACCTGGTGAACATCAAGGCGTATGGAATGCTCAAAGTCTACAAGTCAATGACGAGATTATCCTGTGTGAATCTCTGATTGATGCGATGACCTTCTGGGTGAATGGGTTAAGGAATGTGACGGCCAGTTATGGCACCAATGGTTTTACTGAGGAATTGTTAAACGCCTTTATCCAGCATGAAATTAAACGGGTGTTGATTGCTTATGATAGAGATGAGGCCGGAAACAATGCCGCCAACAAGCTAGCCGAGCAACTTAAAAAATATGACATTGATTGTTACCGCGTGTTGTTCCCTAAAAATATGGATGCCAATGAGTATGCCTTGCAAATGAATCCAGCCGATAAAGCGTTAGGGTTGGTGGTTAGAAAAGCGGAGCCGATGTTAGCAGCGAGTCAGCGAGTAGAAAGTAGCGAGTATCGAGAAAAAGCAAACAATAAAAAAGCACATCCTGAGCATAAAAAATCTTCTGATTTAGTGGCTGAACTGCCAGAGCCAATGATACCAGCAGAGCCAATTGCACAAGTTCAGCCGAAAGTAGTGAATGATGTTGACGCAAAAATTACTGAACGTGAAATTAAAATAGTGTTGGGTGATAGAGTTTATCGAGTCAGGGGGTTAAATAAAAATCAAACCTATGACCAATTAAAAGTGAATGTCATGGTGAACAGAGCTGAGGCTATCCACGTTGATACACTAGAGCTTTACAATGCTAAACAACGACAAACCTTTATTAAAATAGCGGCCAGTGAGTTGGGTGTTGAGTTCGATGTGATTAAAAAAGATTTAGGTAAGGTGTTGTTAAAACTGGAAGCGTTGCAAGATGAGCAGATTGACAATAATAACAAACCCATTAATGAAAAAGTTGAACTGGCCGAGGCTGAAAAAAATGAAGCGCTTGCCTTGCTGAAAGATAAAAACCTTATCACTCAAATCCTGGATGACTTTACCCAGTGCGGGATTGTGGGCGAGCAAACCAACTTACTCATGGGCTATTTAGCCGCTGTCTCTCGTAAACTGGATAAGCCACTGGCTATCATTATCCAATCCACTTCTGCTGCGGGTAAAAGCAGTTTAATGGATGCGGTGCTGGCAATGTTCCCACCGGAGGAGCGAGTCCAATACTCAGCTATGACAGGGCAAAGTCTGTTTTATATGGGTGAGACAAGACTTAAAAATAAAATCCTTGCCATCTGTGAAGAGGAGGGCGTTGAGCAAGCCAGCTACGCGTTAAAACTGTTGCAAAGTGATGGTGAAGTCACCATTGCCAGTACCGGAAAAAATAGTACGACAGGTAATCTGGAAACCCAGGAATATCATGTTGAAGGTCCAGTGATGCTGTTCCTGACCACAACGGCCATTGATATTGATGAGGAATTACTGAATCGTTGTTTAGTGCTCACGGTGAACGAGTCAGGAGAACAAACCGCCGCTATCCAGCAAAGCCAAAGAGCCAGTCAAACGCTGGATGGTTTACTGTTGAATGAAAATAAAAAACATCGGCTTAAGGTACATCAAAATGCCCAACGATTATTAAAGCCACTCAAAGTGGTGAATCCATTTGCGGAGCAACTAACCTTTAGAAGTGACCAGACAAGAACCCGTCGCGACCATATGAAGTATTTAACTTTAATCCAGTCCATAGCCTTTTTACATCAATACCAGCGAGAAATTAAAAAGATCCAACAAAATGATAAAGTGATTGAATATGTTGAGGTCACGATTGACGATATTAAAACAGCGAATCATTTAGCTCATGAAGTGTTGGGGCGAACGCTGGATGAGTTGCCACCGCAAACCAGAAAATTACTCAACTTGATTTACCAATATGTACAAACTCAAAGTCAAAAACAAGGTGTTGACCAAACTGATTTTAGATTTAGTCGCAAACAATTAAGAGAGCAATTTAATTGGGGAGATACCGCGTTAAAAGTTCACCTGGCCAGATTAGTTGATTTAGATTATTTAGTGGCTCATATCAATGGACACCGACAGAGGCATCATTACGAGCTGTTTTATGATGGCTCGGGACAACAGGGTCATGCCTTCCTTAATGGTTTAATCGATCCTGAAAAATTAATCTATGATGCTAACCAGTCAGGGCAAAACAATCAGCAGTCAGCCAGTGGTCAGGGGGTGGTCGGTAGGCAGTCAGGGTGCGGTCAGATTGAACCAATTAAGCCGCAGCCCAACAGCCATGAGGTCAATGAGGATTTATTTAACGAAGTCTCAGCAGAAGGCCATCTGGTCTTAAAAAAACATCCACATCGTAACGTTATTGAGGCATCGTAACCATGCCGAGAAAAGGAGTGACCTTAACCAAAAAAAGCTACGGTGATTTAAGTGATACCAATGGTTTAGCCGCCTATCGTGAGCGTTATCTGGAATGGATGGGCATTAGAAATTACTCAGACAAAAGCCGAGAGTCCCGTGAGCTTTACATCAATTACTTTATAAAATGGTGTGAAGAGCGAGGCTTAACCCAACCCGCAGAAATCACCAAACAAATCATCGAGCGTTACCAAAGATATCTTTACCACTACCGCAAAGACAATGGTGAGCCGTTATCGTTTCAATCACAACACTCAAGACTAGGCGCACTGAGAGCCTTCTTTAAATATTTAAGCAAACACAATTACACGCTGTATAATCCTGCGGCTGATATCGAGCTGCCCAAGTTAGAAAAACGATTACCGAAACACGTCCTCACCATCGAA
>NZ_JBFDAH010000073.1:0-3170 GCF_040719265.1 Aliikangiella maris
CTTAAAACAGGTGATTGATTTTTACCACGAAACACTCAAGCAAAGCCCCGAGGTATTACAGTATTTAGAAAGTCGTGGACTTAATAATGTTGAACTCATCAACACCTTTAAGTTGGGCTTTGCCAATCGCACTTTAGGTTATCGCTTGCCGGAGAAAAATCGCAAGGCGGGTGCAGAAATTAGAGGGTGTTTACAAAGTGCGGGTATTTTAAGAAAAACAGGGCATGAGCATTTTAATGGTTGCCTGGTGGTTCCGGTCATTGGTGAGGCTGTGCAGGTGAAAGAAGTTTATGGCCGTAAAATACTGGGTAGTCGATTACGCAAGGGAACCGCGCAACACCTGTATTTACCGGGTGAACATCAAGGCGTGNCATTGGTGAGGCTGTGCAGGTGAAAGAAGTTTATGGCCGTAAAATACTGGGTAGTCGATTACGCAAGGGAACCGCGCAACACCTGTATTTACCGGGTGAACATCAAGGCGTGTGGAATGCTCAGTGTTTAGCTGCTAGTGACGAAATTATTTTATGTGAATCCCTGATTGATGCGATGACCTTCTGGGTGAATGGACTCAGGAATGTGACGGCGAGTTATGGCACCAATGGATTTACTGAGGAACACTTAAACGCATTCATCCAACATGATATTAAACGGGTGTTGATTGCTTATGATCGAGATGAAGCCGGAAACAATGCAGCAGAAAAGCTGGCTGAGCAATTAAAAAAATATCAGATTGATTGCTACCGCATCTTGTTCCCCAAAGGTATGGATGCCAATGAGTATGCGTTGCAAATGAGTCCGGCTGATAAAGCGTTAGGGTTGGTTGTCAGAAAAGCGGAGCCGATGTTAGCAGCGAGTCAGCGAGTAGCGAGTGATGAGTGTCGAAAACAAGAAAAAAGCAAAAACGTTAATCAGGAAGAGAAAAGTCATCCTGATTTAGTCGCTGGCTTGTCGGAGCCAACGGCACAAGTTCAGCCTAAAGTTATCAGTGATGTTGAGGCACAAATCAATGAACGTGAAGTTAAAATGGTGTTTGGTGATAGACACTATCGGGTTCGAGGTTTAAGCAAAAACCTAAGCTATGACCAACTCAAAGTAAATGTGATGGTGAATAAGGATGAGGCCATCCACGTTGATACGCTAGAGCTTTACAACGCCAAGCAACGACAAACCTTTATCAAAATTGCATCGAATGAATTAGGTGTTGAGTTCGACATTATCAAAAAAGATTTAGGTAAGGTGTTGTTAAAACTGGAAGCCCTGCAAGATGAGCAGATTGAAAATAAAAATCAATCGGCTGAAAAAATGATTGAGCTGGATGAGCAAGAAAAAAATGAATCGCTTGCCTTACTCAAAGATAAAAACTTACTCAGTAGAATATTATCTGACTTTAATGAATGTGGTGTGGTGGGAGAAGAAACCAATAAACTGGTAGGCTATTTAGCGAGCGTCTCCAGAAAATTAGACAAGCCATTAGCGGTCATCATCCAATCAAATAGTGCGGCTGGAAAATCATCATTAATGGATGCGGTTTTAAATTTAATGCCGGAAGAGGAAAGAGTGCAATACTCAGCCATGACAGGTCAAAGCTTGTTCTACATGGGCGAAACCAACCTTAAAAATAAGATCTTAGCAATCGCTGAAGAGGAAGGCGCAGAGAATGCCAGTTACGCCTTAAAGCTTTTACAAAGTGAGGGTGAAATCACCATTGCATCAACAGGCAAAAATGCCACTACGGGTAATATGGAAACGCAAACTTATCATGTAGAAGGTCCGGTGATGTTGTTCCTGACGACAACGGCCATCGACATTGATGAGGAATTACTGAACCGTTGTTTAGTGTTAACGGTGAATGAATCGGTTGAGCAAACCGAAGCCATTCATCAACAACAAAGATATAGCGATACACTGGAAGGACTACTGTCAAAAGAAAAAAAATCCAAGTTAGTGACTATCCATCGAAATGCACAGCGATTATTACGCCCCCTAAAAGTGGTTAATCCATTTGCGGAACAACTCACCTTCCTGAGTAATAAAACCCGAACCCGACGCGACCATCAAAAATATTTAGCCTTGATAAGAAGTATTACCTTATTGCATCAATACCAGCGAGAAATAAAAAGCATCCAACAAAATGATAAAGTCATTGAATACATCGAAGTCACGCTTGATGATATTAAAGTGGCGAACCTGTTAGCGCATGAAGTGCTTGGCCGAACCTTCGACGAGTTGCCACCACAAACCCGAAAATTATTAAAACTGATAACCGAGTTTGTTCAACAAAGTTGTGAGCAACAAAAGATTGAGCACAGTGATTATCGCTTTAGTCGCAAACAGATCAGAGAGTTTACTGGTTGGGGCAATACGCAATTAAAAGTTCATTGTGGCCGACTGGAAGATATGGAATATTTAATCGCGCACGGCGGTGGACGAGGTAAAACGATTGCCTATCAACTCAATTATCAAGGGGAGGGCGAGCAACGTAGTCAATTTATGATGGGGTTGATTGATTGTGAAAAGCTCGCTGAAAAATATCATTGTGATGACCAGAAGTCGGGGGCAGTCGATAAGAAGTCGCCCCCAAGTCGGGGTCAAGTCGGTGGGGAGTCGGGCTTAAGTCGGACTGATGAAATTAAGCTCCAGCCCAATAGCCATGAGGTGAATGAAGATTTATTTAACGAAGTAAGTCCAGAAGGGCATCTAGTGATTAAAAATAATCCGCATCGTAACGTTGTTGAGGTGTCGTAACCATGCCAAGAAAAGGAACGACTCTCACCAAAAAAAGCTACGGTGATTTAACTGATGTTAATGGATTAGCCGCCTATCGTGAAAGATATTTAGAATGGATGGGCATTAGAAATTACTCAGACAAAAGCAAAGAATCCCGTGAGCTTTACATCAATTATTTTATCCAATGGTGTGAGGAAAGAGGGCTGACTCAACCATCGGAAATCACCAAACAAATCATCGAGCGTTACCAAAGATATCTTTACCACTACCGCAAAGAAAATGGTGAGCCGCTAAGCTTCCAGAGTCAGCACTCAAGACTGGGCGCACTGCGCGCCTTCTTTAAATATTTAAGCAAACACAATTACACGCTGTATAATCCTGCGGCTGATATCGAGCTGCCCAAGTTAGAAAAACGATTACCGAAACACGTCCTCACCATCGAA
>NZ_JBFDAH010000074.1:0-2990 GCF_040719265.1 Aliikangiella maris
CTACAGAAAAATTAAGTTTCCCGAATTCACGTTATAAAGAAGAATTGAGTGATGATGTTAATTTGGCTGAAAAGGATTGAATGGTTCGACATTAATGTGGGAAATCACAGCATGGCAAGGATAAAGTCACCCGCTGTCCATTCCATGATGATAAAACCCCATCTCTAGTGGTGAGTCCTTCCAAGAATCTGTGGCATTGCTTAGGCGCTTGCGGTGTAGGTGGCTCAGTGATTGACTGGGTGATGAAGCGAGAAGGGATCTCCTTTAAGCGTGCCGTTGAAATCCTGCAACATGATTTAGGGTTAATTGCCGAGCCTCATGAACCTGTGAAATATGCAACCACCAAGCAACTCCCTTCTAATTTAGTCGCGGAAAAGGACGAGCAAGCCGCGCTGAAACAGGTGATTGATTTTTACCACGAAACCCTCAAGCAAAGTCCTGATGCGCTTCAATATTTAGAATCACGGGGCTTAAACCATCCAGAGCTGATTAATACTTTTAAACTGGGCTTTGCCAATCGGACGTTAGGTTATCGCTTACCGGAAAAGAACCGAAAAGCGGGGGCTGAAATCAGAGGGCGTTTACAAAGTGTGGGGATTTTAAGAAAAACAGGGCATGAGCATTTTAATGGTTGTCTGGTGGTGCCTGTCATTAATGAAGCTCATCAAGTCAAGGAAGTTTACGGCCGTAAAATATTGGGTAGTAAATTACGTAAAGGAACAGCACAACATTTATATTTACCTGGTGAACATCAAGGGGTATGGAATGCTCAGTGTTTAGCGGCTAGTGATGAAATTATTTTATGTGAATCTCTGATTGATGCGATGAGCTTCTGGGTGAATGGACTCAGGAATGTGACCACCAGTTATGGCACCAATGGTTTTACTGAGGAGCTATTAAACGCCTTTATCCAACATGAAATCAAACGGGTGTTGATTGCTTATGACCGAGATGAGGCTGGAGACAATGCTGCAAAAAAACTGGCTGAACACTTAAAGAAATATGATATTGATTGTTACCGCGTGTTGTTCCCAAAAGGGATGGATGTCAATGAGTATGCCCTGCAAATGAATCCTGCGGATAAAGCGTTAGGTCTGGTTGTTAGAAAAGCGGAGCCAATGTTAAGCGCCAAAAAAAGAAATGATAATGAATCATTAAAAGCAGAGAAAACAGTTAATCAGGAAAAAGAAACACCGCCTGATTTAGTCGCTGAACTACCAGAGCCAACGGCACAAGTTCAGCCCAAAGTGGTGAGTGATGTTGAGGCACACATCAATGAGCGTGAAATAAAAATAGTGTTGGGTGATCGATGTTATCGGGTTCGAGGTTTAAGCAAAAATCTAAGCTATGACCAACTCAAAGTGAATGTGATGGTTAATAAAGATGAAGCGATCCACGTTGATACCTTAGAGCTTTACAATGCCAAACAACGCCAAACCTTTATTAAAATAGCATCGAGTGAACTCGGTGTTGAGTTCGATGTGATTAAAAAAGATTTAGGTAAAGTCCTGTTAAAGCTGGAAGCCCTGCAAGATGAGCAAATAGAAAACAAAAATCAATCGGCTGAAACAAATATCGAACTCGATGAACAAGAGAAAAATGAAGCCTTAGCCTTACTCAAAGATAAAAACCTACTGCAAAGAATTTTATCTGACTTTAACGAATGCGGTGTGGTGGGAGAAGAAACCAATAAACTGGTGGGCTACCTGGCCAGTGTTTCCAGAAAACTCGATAAGCCATTAGCCGTCATCATCCAGAGTTCATCGGCGGCTGGTAAATCATCATTAATGGATGCAGTGCTTAACTTAATGCCCGAAGAAGAGCGCGTGCAATACTCAGCCATGACAGGGCAAAGTCTGTTTTACATGGGGGAAACCAACCTTAAAAATAAAATCCTGGCCATTGCGGAAGAAGAAGGTGCAGAGAATGCCAGTTACGCCTTAAAGCTTTTACAAAGTGAGGGAGAAATCACGATTGCCTCCACTGGCAAGAATGCCACCACGGGGAATATGGAAACCCAAACCTATCATGTGGAAGGGCCGGTGATGTTGTTCTTAACGACAACGGCCATCGACATTGATGAAGAATTATTAAATCGTTGTCTGGTATTAACCGTTAATGAATCCGGTGAACAAACCGAAGCGATTCAACAAATCCAGAGGATGAATCAAACCTTAGATGGCTTGCTACAAAGTGAAATTAAAAGTGATTTAATTAAAGTTCATCGAAATGCACAGCGATTATTACGACCCTTAAAAGTCGTGAATCCCTATGCAGAATATTTAACCTTTAGAAGCGATAAAACCCGAACCAGACGCGACCATGTTAAATACTTAACCCTCATTCAAACCATTGCATTGCTGCATCAATACCAACGACCAATCAAAACTGTAACGCATCAAGAGCGAGTCGTTGAATATGTGGAAGTGACGCTGGATGATATTGATAGGGCCAATCAACTCAGCCATGAAATATTAGGCAAGACACTGGATGAGCTGCCACCCCAAACCCGAAAGTTATTATCACTGATCAACCACCTGGTTAAAACACAATGCAAAGCACAAGGCATGGATCGAACTGATTACCGATTTAGTCGCCGAACTATCCGAGAAGTCACTGGATGGAGTGACGGCCAATTAAAGATCCACTGTGGCCGATTAGAAGAAATGGAGTATCTGTTAGTACATCGAGGTGGGCGTGGAAAGTTGATTGAGTATGAACTGCTTTATGATGGTGAATTAAAAACTGAGCGCCATATGATGGGCTTGATTGATGTGGAATTACTTAAACAAAAATATGAGTACGCTGCACAAAAGTCAGGGCAAAAGGGGAACAAGTCAGCCCCAAGTCAGGGGCAAGTTAGTGCTAAGTCAGACTCAGGTGTAGTTTACTTTTTTACCATCATACTTCTTGCCAATTTATTTATCATAAGATTGTGCAAGAATTAAACGACTTTACCCAATTAACATCGTCCGCTTTTTAGTGCTTGC
>NZ_JBFDAH010000075.1:0-2830 GCF_040719265.1 Aliikangiella maris
AATGGTAATGATTACCCATTAAACAATAACAATGAATCATCGCATCAAATTGCTCATGCGATTCTTGAAGGACCGATAAAAACGCCTGATAGTCTTTTTCATGGTGAAAAACCGTTTGACGGCCTCGGCCGCGATTCATCACATGGTGAAATGCGCCTTTATATTCTATTCGAGTGGGTCTATATATTGTAAAATAGGCTTGCCCCCTTATTTTTTTGTATGTCCAAACAACTCGCCATCTTTAAACCTAATAACTTTTTTAGGTCCAGATGCTCGAAGTAACTGAACTTGATTAACTCCTCTTTGTGCGCTAGAGACAACAATCGGCCCAGGAGAGTTTCCTCCAATCGCTCCAGTAGTATATTCAGAATATAGCTGCAAGTATTCTTTATCTAATGAACTTCCAGAACAACTTGTACCAGAGTTTCGTTGACAATCAGCTTTTATCTTTTCGTAATGATTTTTATAGTGCTCAT
Source organism: Aliikangiella maris (assembly GCF_040719265.1). Classification (NCBI taxonomy): domain Bacteria; kingdom Pseudomonadati; phylum Pseudomonadota; class Gammaproteobacteria; order Oceanospirillales; family Pleioneaceae; genus Aliikangiella; species Aliikangiella maris. Next base: position 477 of record NZ_JBFDAH010000075.1, read on the forward strand.
TATTTGAAACATAGCCTCGTCCTAAAAGAAAGTTAGTACCTTTCTCAAACCAACCCGCTTCATTTCCTCCTTGAGTTGTCTGACTGGTGCGTTAATACTTCACTTCAATGCCTCTATCTATTAAAAACGAAATCACTTTGAACTTTTTCGTAAATAATTCTGAATCACGAGAAATGATTTGTTCTTCTAGCACCATTTTCAAATCATATCCTTGGTTATCTTTTAGTCGAAAATCTGCTCCTTTCGATAACAAATAATAGGTTGTATCATAATCTAATAACCCTGCAACATATAAAAGAGGTGTTTCCATCATAGAATTACGATAATCTATTTCTGCATTCATACCCAATAAGAGTTCAATATTTTTAGTGTTTGCTTCTGACACAGCGTAATAAAGCGCAGTTGGCGCCCAACCTTTTTTTGAATTAATTTGGTCTACTCTGGCGCCGTATTCCAACAAGCTTTGGAGATAGTACGAGTCTTTCAACTTTGCAGCCAAATGAATGAGTGACCTTCCATTTTTAAAAGCAAGATTTGGACTTGCCCCTCTTTCCAACAATAATTTGAATGCATCTTTGTTGTCATAAAATATGCTACAACTTAGTAAGCTAGTCATTTTTTTACTAATAATATTAATGTCATTCAGATCCGTCAATGAAGTTTCAAGTAACTTAGTATTCCGTGATTCTATATTATCCAGCACCTTTGAAAGTTCGCTTGTTGAGTCTCGAACATCACATGCTTTTAAATCAATCTCTAATAATCTATTTTGTTTAGCACTACAAGAACTAGAGAAACAAACAAATAGAAATATTAATGGCCAATGCCTTGCAATTCTAAGCATCACAAATCCTCGCTTTTTAGTACTTCTGTCATTCTATGTAAGTTTATTTGGCTGTGGGTATTTGTTCCTGGCCCAGGGCTTAGAGGAATCCGTTTACCGGCAGCTGCTGGAATTTTTCCTAAGAGCTTTGCTTGCCAAAAAATTAATGGCGAATCTTGAATATGACTTAAAATATCTCCTTTTAAATAATACGCTTTTATAAAGTCTTCTGGTTTTCCAGACCAACGCTCTCGATACCGATCGACAACATTGGAATGAAGTCCAGCAGCATTAAAAGTTACGGCATTTCGCAGGTAACTTAGAGATGCAGCACTAGCCAACCCTCCGCCAAGACTATGACCAGTGAAAGTCACGCTTCTTGATTTTCCGGCTTTCCGAGCGATTCTTCGGGCTTAAAAGTCAGGGCTGTCCCCATTCAGTGTTTGCCAAAACCGGCAATTAAAGACTTGACCCCAAACATTCCTAATCTCCAAAATAAGAATAAAATTCATTTTTTTCATTTTCGTCAAGCGAAAGTTTATAAAGCTCTGTGCTTCCATTACCTAAAACACTAATCGAATAATAGTAGTACATATTAGATTCATATTTACATAACCAACCATAACTAACCACTTTGTAACCCTTACTTCGAAGAACCTGATATTTAGAAAGACTTTTACATGGGTTTCTATTTAATTCAATTTCAAGTCGATTTGTGGCAATTTTTAAAAGTGATGAGTCACTTAGTAAAAAAGCGTGCCCCCCCCATATCGCTATCGAAATTCCAAGTACTGATAATATTATTAGAATTTTTTTCACATTTAGCCCCGTATTATTCAACATAGCCATTATATTTAATCCTGCCTAAAAACTCATAGTCATATGGAGTACCTTCACCATGATCAATATTGGCTCCTAACGTTAATGTAGATCTCCAAGGTTTACTCCATTGAAAGTCAAAATTATAGTGATCATCAAAAGGTTTGTAACTACCGGAGAAATACCATCCGTTGTCTAATCTCGTTAGCGTTCCGATGACATGTATCGATATGTCACCTAGGGTTTCATATTGACTATCAGGAGTTTTGTACGCCAAATTATCGTCGGGACCTCTCCATTTTACTTTAAACATACTTCCCCAAGGAGCATTCGGGTTGTTGTCTATTATTGCTCTAATTTGAGGAGCATCTCCTAAGATTAATTCACTAAAGTCGACAGCTGACGATGGTAATCTTATTGCAGCTCCATTTCCAAGCTTCCAGTTACCCTTTGCTTGCTCATATGTCGGCACTTCATCTACATAAATGGGGTTAACGTCTCTAGGATTTAACAAGTCAGAAAACCACCGATCTACATCTAAATTAAGAACGGAATTAGGATCGTTTTCAATATCAGATATGCTTCTCCCACTGGGGCTCACCCCATCACCCACATTATCCTTATCATTCACTCCCTGTTCAACTTTATCAGCCGTCTTAGCCTTTTCACCTAGACCAGTGTTTCCGTTATTTTCTGGTTCACTCTGTTTTCC
>NZ_JBFDAH010000076.1:0-2793 GCF_040719265.1 Aliikangiella maris
TTAATTAGACCCACGAGCATAGACTGAAGACAGGCACCACGACGAAATAAGTAAGGTAGGTTAATCGCTTGGCGATAAAATCCACGGATACCAGCATGAGAACCGTCGAAATGTAGTGGCTTTAATCTGTGATTGAATTCATCCAATTTTTAGATAGCGGCACTTTGAAAAAATAGGGTGGGGATTTGTACGTTTTTATTGACAAAGGGAGTCATACCAACGCCGCGCTCTGCGGCAAATTTGGAGCGCAGCGGAAAATTTGTCCGACAGCAGCGCCTTGTTAAAAGAGTAGTTATGTAGCTCATGTCCGGCCAGCAGAATCTACTCTTTCTCTGCACAACTTATCAGCTAACTTTAGCAGAGTTGGTTGTCTATGCTCTCCTGACATGCTTTTAATTATATTACGCGAGAATTCATCATCAAGACCTACGGCCCTGACATATAGCGGTTTTAAACTACTACCTCGAAATACCTCCCAGTTCTTCGGAATGTTTTGCCTTGGGTTTTTAGCTACTCCAATGACCGAAATTTCTCGACCTTGCTGAAAATAGTGGTGTGACAAACGAGCTCCTAGCCCCCAACTATTAACACTATCTAGATAAACAAAGCCATCAATAATTATCACGCTAGGATTTAATTGATGCTCATCTATTAACTTTGTAATACAAGGGAGTTCGCGTTTATAAAACTCTCCGGACTCATATTCGCCTGGAACATTTAGTTCAGAATAATAGACTCGATCAGGCTCTTTTTGAGATGGATCAGTAAAAGATACCCCAGCTACAAATGCTGAATCTCCCTCATAATGAACATCAATTGCTAGATAATATGCTTCACTTATATTGCAAAATTTACGTTGCGATTTCTCCCAAATCAGACTTTCTTTAAGGCGTTTAATTTCGCCTTTCTTAAATAGCCCTGAAATTTCGATATAACTGAGGTTTGGCATGGACTCTGCATTTAGAAATTCATCTGGGAAGACATAGTTTGTTCTACGCTCAAAATCACCATAGCAATTAAAGTCGATAGTCAGACTATTCAGAGAAGGCGAGTTTGATTTTAGAAGGTTTGTAAATGTTTCTTCGGATGGCTCTTTACTAACAGGTAGCTCACACGCATCGACAACTTGAATAGAAAGCTCTTTAAGATTCGAAAAGTTTATAGGTTTGTTGACTGTGAAACTTCCGCCAATCTCAAGGTGCTCTAACTTTGGCATTTTATCTAACAGGCCAGTGATATCACCAACAGCACCATTTAATCCCTCACCATTGCAAAATAACTCAGTAATACCATATCTGAAGACCTTCAGCTCGGGATAATACACACTAGCTAGTATTTCTGTTACTGGTGAGTAATCTAGGTAATCTGATTCTGTCGTTTTTATCGGTTTATAACATTCAGTTGAGCTTCCAACGAACAAATCATGAACTTTTGATGGAAAGCTTGAATTTGCATATGAAGTAAAAACATTCAGGTGAGACGAACCTAGATAGAATTTAAAGCCAGCCGGACTCTTTACTATTTTTGAAAACTCAGACCATCCAAAGAATCGACTTTCCTTTACTCCTAATAATATTTGATTTATTGGCAAATTCCATTCTCCACTCCTTGATTGAATGCACCGATACTCAGTTGGAATATCCAAAATCTGTTGATAAAGCTCTAAGTCTTCTTTACTTGGCTTATTCTTAAATATCATTCTTCTTCGGTATCTCGATACTTTTAACGCCCCAAGCAGAATTGCGTTTTATGCATATGCTGCCTTGCCTGGTTAACACCTTTTCTTATTTGATAACTTCGATAAATGATGCACGATCACAAGAATCTGAAAAATAATTATGGATTTTTACTTTCATTCCGGAGGATAGTGCCATGAGAGCTGCAGAATAAGCTCTTTGATGCGCGTTTGGGTTGCTAGCATCGGCCTCAGGAAAAGTTATTTGTTGCCCTACACATGGACCAGCCCCGCCAGTTGTCCTCACATAAAAATTAGCTTTATTACCACTTGTATTTCCGACAGCTTCAATAGTTGCATCGACAATCACGTATGTTCCAGCAATTACATTACTGCTTATAAATGAGGCTACGCAAAAGGACAATAGTTTAATTAATTTCATTTTATTCCTCTGATAATAGTGTTAACGCCAAGTTAAAACGAGTGTGCCTTTTCGCACTTCGTTTTTCAACGATTGGTTAGCTTTTTTACATTCAATACTCATTACAAAACTCTACCAATTTAGTAGCTTCTTCACCCACTCGAGCTTTACGGCCTTTATATTTTTTATAGCATTCAATGCCAGAAAGAATCTCATTTCTAAGACTTTCTATTTCTCTAGCATTGTAGGTGCAAGCTTGGATGAAACCCAAGATTTCTCCCAACTCAGAATCCTTAAACTCTTTAAGCTCTAAAATATATAGAACACATTTGACTACATATGGAGTGCAAGAGTAGGTTGTATATTGATGGCAAGCTTCACTGTGTAAGAAGCCATAAATTGCTTCATCCACATCATCTTCGTCATCGCTAAGAAGTGCCCGTAAACTCTGTGGAGCTGACGCAGCAGAACCATATGCGTTTTCTAAGTCTGCCCAGGAAATTGAGTCGATTATTGATAAGTCCATTTGTAACTCTTAATTAAGCTAGACATAATGACTCCCTAGGAGTTTCAATTAAATTCAGTACTAGCCCCCTATCGTGGGTTAGCTTTTCAGCCAGTGCCATAATATATGAGTCGTTAAACACCATATAAACGGAGGCTAGCATGAACAACGATACCATAATTTTCATTGGCA
>NZ_JBFDAH010000077.1:0-2667 GCF_040719265.1 Aliikangiella maris
TTCGACCAGGAAGTGATGGCGTATTTTAACATTTCTGGTCGAAAAGTGAGTTATTAATTAGAGATTTTTTATTAAATTTCAGAGTGTTAAGCTGTTTTTCAGGGACGACTAGTTAATACCCTGGTGTAATAAGAGGATTATGCTCCATAAGTGGGTGAGAACCAAATAAGTAATTCCCCCATTTTTATTTTAGTTGACTGTCCAATATTAATTGTGGGTTCATTGATTCGCAAAGCAATTGTAACCACTTTTTTAGCAACTTGGGAATTGCGCTTATTATATGAATTCGCGTGAAGTCTGGCTTTGAGCATGAGATAGTGACATAGAAAGCACCTTCGTAAACGAAATTAATTTTTTGTTTGGTCGAAACAAATGGTGCTTTTTTATACGTGAAATTCTGTGACCATTTGATCAGAATTGACAAAAAAACATGGGGTAAGTGTTTGATTTTATGCTCAGAGGCAGATCTGCACCCACTATACCGCTATTAACAGAATACTAAAGATAGGCAATTACACAAAATAACTTACTGTCTCTGTAGGGTAAAATTATGGCTGTCCCGTTTGGTGTTTCGTTTGGTGTTGTTAATCAGAATCACTTATAGATGTCGCTCTATTAATTAACTTTGATAACTCATCACTTAATTTAGAATCAGTAGCTTTACACCTTTCTACATATTCAAATGCTTTTACAATATATTGTTTATCTTTAGACATATTATAAAGTGCTATATGCAATTTAACTAACTGGTAAAAAGCCCTGCTAATTTTATTTTCACTTGCTAGTTCAAAGTACTTTATGGCAAGCTCAACATCTTCTTGATCCTCAAAGATATCTAAATATATTTTTCCGAGTTTATATGCAGCTTTATATTCTCCGAAATTAACAGCTTCTTTTAAAAAACGAATGGATTCAACTATATTATTTGAATCATTAAAAATTAACCCAAGAGCATAAGATGCTTTAGAATAATCCCCTATATCTCTTGCTCTGAACATTAACTCTTTTGCTTTTTCAATATTTTTTTCGACACCTCGACCGTAATAATAATTCATTCCCAAACTATAATAAGATAATGGTTCGGAGTTTTTTAATGCTTCAAATAAGTAACTATTAGCAATTATATACTTTTTTTCATCTGAATAAATAATACCTAATACAGCCTTAGCCAGGCTATTATTTTCAGAATATTTTAACAAAATCTCTTTTCCTTTATTTATATCTCTTTTTAACCTAATTAAAAGCCAAGCATAGTTAATTTTAGCTATCTCATGAGTTTCATTTTCAAGTATTTTTATACTTTTGTTATAAAGCTTCAAGTTTTCATACAACATACTCAAAGCAACTTTTGATTCCAGCAAATTAGAGTCTAATAAACTAATAAGTTCTTTATCTCTAATATCTACTTTCGTAGCTAAAACAAGAAAATAAAAAGTAAAGTAATCCTTATACTCGATATTTTTTACCTTATCAATGCTCAGTTTCAAACTTTTTTTGTCTATTTCTTTTATTAGATATTTTCTAAAAGCATTATTTGCGTCTATTATTGGACCTGTTAACACTTTATCCTCTCTTTCAAAAATACCAATGTATTCAACAGACATAACTTTCTCCAAGGGAGAAAGAAAAATTAACAAGCATAAAATAATATACTTCACTTCTTGACTCCTTTATTTTAGCGATTCTAAAACCTTCTTATAACTTTCAGTAAACCAATTTGTAATAGCTCTTTCTAGCGGATATTGTGACGAAACAGTAGTATGCACGTTTATAGCTGCGGCACCTTTAATATATCCGACATATCCACCAAACTCCCCCCCTCCTTTGACATATAATTGACCTTTTGAGTTTACCCCTAAAACTCCTTTTACATTTATTTGATCCGTACCAAGCTTTTTAGAAAGCTCTGCTTGAGTGTATACGGTTTTAAAGCCTGACAAATCAGTTACAGTGACAGAGTCAACTTTGAATGATAGTGCTTTTGAAGTGAGTTTGTCTAATTGAACTATATTATTTTTAACCTTATTTTCATACCAGTAATTCGTTGAGTTACTTCTGTTTTCCCTCCGTGCATCTTCACTTTAATTTCTTTATATGCTTCTAAAGTTACATCTGCATCAATATCTCCAGAAAAATCAATTTCATAAGCTTCTACTTTATTTAACTCTTCCTTTAATAATTTCTTACTAAATGCTGAATCATTTAATATTCGTGAAAAAGCACCTGTCACAGCACCATTAGAAAACTTTCCGCCAGTTAATTTAGAAATAGTTCCTCCCATCATCGCAGCAGCAAATGCATTTTTAATCCTATCTCCCCAACTATTAGCACCTATCTCAGGTAACCAACCCTGTTGACCTGCAAACTGTGTAAATCCAGCACTAAAGAAACCATGCCCAAATTTTCCCCCACTCAATTTCGAAGAAATTCCTCCAGCTAATCCATGTGAAACAACTTTACCAAATCCTTTTGGCATGAAGTGTAAAGAACCAAATAATCCACCAGTAAATGCTCCTGTTAAAGCGCCTTTTAGTGAACCTGTAGTTAGTCGCCCCTAAAAAAAAGCCTAACCTTCTGATATTTAACAAATAATCTCTAATCAAGAACCCCTTTTTCGACCAAAAATGTTAGAATAACTCTCAACTTTTTGGTCGAAATGAAAAAATC
>NZ_JBFDAH010000078.1:0-2642 GCF_040719265.1 Aliikangiella maris
AGTCGTTATGTTTGATCGCGAAATGAGATTGCGCAGCCGGAACTCACCATTTAAAATGCTTCTGCGCATGATTGGCTGATAAAAAATCAATGGATTTTTCTTTTTTCAGGGGCGACTACTTACATAATGCCCCCGCTTTTTGAGCAATTACCTTACATAATGCCCCCGCTTTTTGAGCAATTACTATCCTTTGAAGCGGGCTCCAGTTGGCACAATGGGTGGTTTTAATAGGATGGTTTGTGTTACGTCAAGTTGAGATTTCTTTGGGTTAGGGATTTGAGTTCGACGACTTCTCGAATTTTGATATTCTGTATCCGTCGAGGCAATCAAGCTCGGTTTTAGCTTCGGCCTTTCAGGCCTTCTGGTTAGCCGTGTATTTTCTGACTTGAGTAACTGACACTCATCATAATAACGTTGTGCCATCTCTTGCAAAACTTCGATTATATTAAACAGGCGATGTTCCAGCCAACTGCTACCATATCGAGGGGCTAAATCATGGGGAATACTTATCTTGCCATCTTTTAGAAAGACTAATTTCCGACTATCTGTATTACCATCAGTTAAATAACTCATGCTTTTTATTATGCCATTAACTGAATCTTTTAAATGTGATCGATTTTCGCCAATTAAATTGATCTTTTTCTGATTTTCTTGTGATCGATTGCTTACATAATGCCCCCGCTTTTTGAGCAATTACTTTTTCAGCCGCTTAATCGACGTTGGCGTGAGGCGATTACAGCACTTTAAAAACTAAAAGGCCTTGTCAATTTTAACAAGGCTTTGAATTTATATATTGTAAAATAAACCCGCCCCCTTATCATTCTAGTCGAAAAAAAAGTAGAAAGTTGATGAGGCTTTCTACTTTAATGTTTTTTTTGAGTAGACTGTCCGCTATTGGTTTTCTATTCTCTTAATGAATTTGATGTGAAGTCATTTTGGTGATTATTTTTAATTGCTGAGAGAGGATGGCTATATCCCTTTCTTTTTACCCACCAAATAAGAGATTACAATTATCACAAGCCCAGTACTGTACTTTACTCCCACAAATCAATTCCCCAGTACCACCAGCTCTAATTTCCCAATCACAACTCTCATTTTTGATTGTCGCTTTTCCTCTAACAAAACAGGGAAGATAGTCAAATTGATCGTGAAGTTTTTTGAAACTCACTTGTTTAGCTTTTTGAAAAAAGCTATTTGCCTGCTCCTTATTTAGCTGAAAGTCAGAGCAGAATTCCGCTTGATTAGCGTCTGTGCCGTAGCTCGAAATTTCATCAATGTTAACGGTATTTAGTTTATTGGGGGCAGAGCAAGAGGTAAGAATAAATAAATATACTAGTAATTGATTTTTCATAGCATTTACCAAGTGGCTGATTTTGCTTCAGATTCCATTTTATAAGATACCTCAGGATGACGATACACATCAACTTTAGTTAAAGTAAAGTGAGTCAATAATTCACCTACCAGCCAGGTTAAAGATTTATTTTGAAGCATGTTAATTGTTTCATAAGATTTTGTTTTAACATCATAGCTCCCAACAATTTCTATACCTAAAGAGTCTATGTTGAGGGGGTAACGATCTGGGTATGATTTTGCTTTTTCGAGATTGTGTACATCTTTAATTCGAACACCATAACTTTTACCTTTGGCAAAAAGCAAATTGGTGATAGCCTTAATATCAGCTTTGGCGCAGAGTTTTGATTGGTAACATTTAGAGCGGATTTTTCCTACGTGATAGCATTTTTTACTTACATGTGCGGTTTGATAAATAGTGCCTTTTTTATCAATTAGAAAGTGAGCTCCGTGCCCACCTTTGCTATAAGAATTAAAAGTACTACTTGATGTGGTTGCACCTGTTTGATGGATAACTAAATGTGATTTCCCACATTAATGTCGAACCATTCAATCCTTTTCAGCCAAATTAACATCATCACTCAATTCTTCTTTATAACGTGAATTCGGGAAACTTAATTTTTCTGTAGAATTTTGACCTTTTGATTTTCGGTTGATTTTTATGCAGACATTTTTTTCTTCACTTTCTCAGCTCGAACAGTTTACCGCTTCACTGGAATCACAGGCTTCAGCTTATGTCTGTCAATTTTGCTCACAAAACAGCCAATGGGTTTCACATGGCTATGTGTATAAACAACGTGACTACCGCCAGCGAGATATTGTCGGTAAACGGATGATTTGCAGTCAACGTTATGGACGCAGTGGTTGTGGTCGTACTCGTCAGCTCTATTTGCAACAGGTTGTTCCGGGTCGGCATTATTTATTAACGACATTGCTGGCTTTTATCAAGAGCTTGCTCAGTGGTTCCACGGTTAAGCACGCCTGGCAAGCGGCAACAGCCAAACCCCATCAAGAGCCCAGACAAGCCTGGCGTTGGCTGAATGCTTTAATCAAGCAGCAGGGACTATTTCGGACCTTTATCAAAAGCCGTCCTTTTTCAGAACCCCCCTTGCGAAGCTTTTCCTCTCGCCGCTTTAATATTCTCTTACCCACTATCAACCAGTTACTACACGCCATAACTTTATATTTTAATTGATGAAGCGCATTTACTCGATTTATCGGTGCTCAGAAAATTGCGTTTATTGTTCGAACGCTTCCCTAAAAATCATAACCTGGTGCTACTGGGTCAACCT
>NZ_JBFDAH010000079.1:0-2634 GCF_040719265.1 Aliikangiella maris
CAGGTCTTCTGGTTAGCCGTGCATTTTCTGACTTGAGTAACTGACACTCGTCATAATAACGTTGTGCCATCTCTTGCAAAACTTCGATTATATTAAACAGGCGATGTTCCAGCCAACTGCTACCATATCGAGGGGCTAAATCAAGGGGAATACTTATCTTGCCATCTTTTAGAAAGACTAATTTCCGACTATCTGTATTACCATCAGTTAAATAACTCATGCTTTTTATTATGCCATTAACTGAATCTTTTAAATGTGATCGATTTTCGCCAATTAAATTGATCTTTTTCTGATTTTCTTGTGATCGATTGCTTACATAATGCCCCCGCTTTTTGAGCAATTACNATTATGCCATTAACTGAATCTTTTAAATGTGATCGATTTTCGCCAATTAAATTGATCTTTTTCTGATTTTCTTGTGATCGATTGCTTACATAATGCCCCCGCTTTTTGAGCAATTACGTAAGTTATGGCAACATAAAAACTTGCGTTTGCTCGGGTGATCATATATGTCTGTTAAAATTTGTTTTTTTGTTATGAATACCTCTAACAACAATAGCGAAGAGCGTAAAGTCTTCGATATTGTGATGAATGTAGTAAATACTCAATTGTGTTCTCAAGATTGTTACTTAGCTCACTAGCAAATGATATTGATGTATTATAAAATGTTTTTTGTTGATTTCGATTTTAATAAAGGTGGTAAAAATGGCGCAGAATGATGAGTTTATAGAGCATATTTTTGATAGCCCCGCTTCTGCTATTAAGGCAAACAAATCCAATGAAGAACATGAGATTAAGCCTGCTGGTGATATGGTAGTCAATGATATAACTAGTCTTAAGTCTTGGATCGATATAATTGCAAAACAAGGAGGAGTGAGTATTGGTGATATCGATATGACTTTAAATTTTTTTGGTGAAAATGATGAGACATTTTTACTTATTTATCGTTTTACAAGCAAGAATGGGGCGGATGTTTATTACTTCAAAACTGAGGATAACAGAAACCCTCTTGCTTCATTAATTCAATGGTTAGGTTGCATTAATTACAGCTTAAAAGAGTTAATAGAGCTGCTGGATAATTCTCAATATCACGATACTGAGATAGGTGACGAATTGAGACATTTTGGTATGATTATTACCAGAAAACACAGTGAGCACCTTTCATGAAAACAGCAATTGTTATTAAAAAGCGGAAATTAAATAAAAATTTAAAAGAATTAACTGAATCTCAAGTTAATACTGCTGCATCTAAAGGGAGTAATGAGATCTTAAGGTCACATAACGTAAAAAATAAGCGCACAGTGGCGGTAGAGGAGTATACAGAGTGGGAGTAAGGATATTTACACATGAAAAGTTAAAAAGAACGATGAAAGATGATGAGTTACAAGTGTTAATTAACGAATTTAGGGAATATAAAACATCAGGCATAACTAATGGTTTTTTTGGGCGTGATGAACTTTATGACAGACCTAGCTCCGTAAAGTTTGCAGAGTTGATGCATGTTCATACCAAAGATAAAACAATAAAGCCTCATATCTGGAATAATATCAGAATTGCCCAGTCCAGAAAAACAAGCAATAGTGCGTTAGTATATGTGTCTGGCGCAAATAATAAGGATACTTATCTTTTAATTACATTTTTTCGTTTAAACGCTCACCAGAGCGCAAATAAAACAACGCTGATGTGTGAATTGGCAGACATCGCAGAGCGATTTAGAGAAAGATTCTAAAAGCAAAAGAGCCTAAGAAAAAAGGGCATTTCCCAACGAAAATAGTTTGTTAAAAAATTTTATGCTGGTTATTGAATGCTTATTCAGAAATAAACTATGCCAAATAACACTTTTGACAAGTCTCTAAAAGCTACTGAAAAAGGTAAGATATACCTTGTTGGGCCACAGTAAATACAAAATTTCTGGTGGAGTTGCTCGGGTAGAGCCAAATGATATCCGGGTAATAGAATAGCCATTTGTTTCAGGGGGGGTACTGATTTTCGCCCCTGTATTATTGTAATTGCTCAAAAAGCGGGGGCATTTAGACTTTACGGTGAGTTTACTATGAATTCACATAGTTGAGGTATTTTTCCTAACTTTTTTATACGATCTTCTAAGTAATGCCAAAATGAAATACCATGACGCTGACAGGTTTTCTTAAGCGATAAAAATGTATCAAGAGAATCTCGACCATTATCGCTTTTTGTGCATCCACTAATTTTTCGACGCTTAACAAACTCACGAATATCCGACTCGCTCAAGTTATTATGAAGTGGAATTGAAGGATTCACCAAACATTTAAGTAAAGTGGTTTTCATTAGGTATAAATGCTCTAACTCTTTATTAAGCGCGGAGAAATTTTCAACAGGCTTACACAAATTATCAAATCGTTTTCTCAGTTGAGCTTTACGTTGACTGGTTAACTTTCTCTTTTTTAATTCTGACTTTAATGTGTCATAAAGCCGCCAAAACTGTTTGAGCTTTTTCTCTTTATGTTTGATTTGAAATTGGCTCCTGGGGAGCAGTTGAGTTAACTTTCTTTCCGCATGAACCCAGCAGGCTGCGTTCTGCTCTATATTAAACTGCTTGGCTTCATCACTTAAAATAATGAGATTGTCCGCCATCACTTCCTGTTTTAGATAACC
>NZ_JBFDAH010000008.1:0-225430 GCF_040719265.1 Aliikangiella maris
ATCGCCTGACGAGATTTGTTGCGTTAAACTCAATGATAAAAGCGCTTCAACGTGCATTTCCTTGAGAGAAAATTGATGAGTTTTTCTTTTTTCAGGGACGACTACTTATTTCGTCGTGGTGCCTGTCTTTAGTCTATGCTCGTGGGTCGTAAACGTCTGCAGATAGACACACTTGACTATTGGTGCGGTAGAAAATTCCAAGGCATCAAGCATTTTATGATATGCCCGAAAAAGAATATTTAAAGGCATTGGATAGGCTAGCTTTTAACGCCGGTATAAAAATCAAAGATAAAAAATATGCAAATAATCGATAATGGAAATCTTATAATTTGTCTTCAGGCACTTGAGTACAATGAATTTCTTTCGCAGTCAGAAACAGTTGATAAGGATGACTACGAAGAAATTAATTACCGCTATGAGCTAACGCTTAACAAGCTAGCCAAGCAGTACATTGAAGAATCAAAAAAGGATGCCACTATTTCCTTGCGACTAGCTTAGTTTTTAATTGATTTTATAATGAGGATGTAAGATTAAAGATGCATAGTGAGTTAGAATATTACAGTCACTTTTTGGGCCGTTGATAAGCGTGTTCGCCGTCAGGTATCGATGATATGAATTTTTGAAGAAACTTAACGAAATATTAATACAATATGAAAATTAAATATCTGTTTATTATCATCTTAATGATACCTTTGAAGGCTATTTCTGAAGTTAGTATATGCTATGGAACAACTTCGAATGGCAGGCTTTCTCATGGTGTTGAGTTACCTTCAAAGGGAAAAAATTTTGTTACCTACAGTACTCTGGCTCAGCTCTCTGGACGAACTTATGTGCACTCAGAAGTAAAAAATATTATTGTCGCTGCATATAAAGACCTAGAGGTGGAACAGCCTGATAAAGTTTACAAATATGCTGAAACGGGTTTTGAAGAGGGCGGTGAGTTCAAACCCCATAAAACGCATCGAAATGGTCTGTCGGTAGATTTTACCACACCAGTGGTAGACAAAAATGGTAAGTCTGTCCACTTGCCAACTACTCCGTTAAACAAGTTCGGTTATAACATAGAGTTTGATGCAAGCAGCCGATACGATAGCCTGTCTATTGACTATGAGGCTATGGCGGCACATATTGTTGCCATACATAAGCAAGCTAAAAAGCACGGCCATGATTTATGGCGTGTTATTTTTGATCCTAAATTGCAACTAAACTTATTTAAAACAAAATATGGTGATTATTTAAAAGCCAATGTACAATTTTCTAAAAAGCCTTCATGGGTTCGTCACGATGATCATTATCATGTCGATTTTGATATCCCATGCAAGTAGTGTGGTGAGTGTAATATCTGACATATAGCTGTGTCGAGTTACACTCAAGGGATAGTCCTTGTTGACTGCTATTATCACAATATGCTGAAACCTAGTATAAAAAGAATAAACAAAAGTTAGATTTGTATTAAAAGGAAGAAACAATTTTGACACATAGAAATATTTTAGTGATCGTTTTAAGGTTAGCAGCCGTTTTTTTAGCGATTCGTGTTTTAGAGAATTTTCCACAGCAATTTATTGGATTTCTTAATTTGGGAGACGAATATAGAACACCATCTTACTTGATATTGGCGGTGATAATGCCTAATGCCATTTCGTTGCTACTTGCCGCTCTACTTTGGTTATTCCCAGATAAACTGATAGCTACAATTATTCCTGATGCGACAAAGAATAAAAGTGATCCAGAATATTTTGAGAATTTAAATTCGGCACTAATCTCTGCCGTGGGCGTGTATATTATTGCTTTTGGTCTAGCCGATTTAATTTATTTCTTTGCGTTAAAGAAAGAAATGATTAGTCAATTTGGTGAAGGGATCGTATTGCAACCAACCGATCATGCAGCTTTTGTAGCAACTTTGGCTGAAGTTGTGATTGGCGTTTTGCTAATTATTGGAAATAAAGGTGTTACTCAAGTGATTTATAAAATCCGATATAAAAATGTCTAATTTAACTCATTGTTTATAACACGTAATAATTTATCGGAATGTGATAAAAAATTTTCAAAATCACCAATAGGCATGGGTTTCGCAAAATAATAGCCTTGAATGTAATCACAGCCAATGGTTTTAAGATGCTTTAACTGGCTTGCTACTTCAACCCCTTCTGCTACCACTTTAATGCCCAGTTTATGAGACAGATCGATCATGGCTTCAACAATTGCTGAGTTACGCTGATCGTTGACCAGTTGATCAATAAAGGCTTTATCAATTTTTAAAATATCGGCAGGAAAGTTTTTTAAATAACTTAAAGATGAATAACCCTTCCCAAAGTCATCCAGGGCAATGGAAACACCTATATCTTTTAATTCTTTTAGCATTTCACTATTGTGTTCAACATGCTCAATCATAATATCTTCGGTTAACTCAACTTCTAAAAAATTCGCTTCAAGTGAGCTTGCCTGTAATGCCAGATAAATATTTTCTTTGAGATTACCGGTTTTAAAATGAGAGCCCGAAATATTAACCGAAAAGCGCAGCCTACCATATTGATCGGTTAATTTTTTGGCTAATGAACAAACGCTATTTAATACCCAGGCTTCAACGCCAACTAATAATCCAAGCTCATCGAGGAGCGGAATAAATATTTCTGGTGAAATAAAACCATATTTCGGATGATTCCAACGCAGGAGCGCCTCTGCGCCAGCAATGCTATTGGTTTTAGAAAAAATTTGTGGTTGAAGGTGGATTTCAAATTCGCGATTGATTAACGCTCGGCGTAAGTTTCGTTCGAGTTCAAGTTTTAGTCGGGCCTGTTTATTCAGTTCCTGAGTGAAAAAATGATATTGATTACGCCCAGTTTCTTTTGCTTTGTGGAGCGCCATTTCAGCACTTTTCATCAATGATTCGGGCTCAATGCCACACTCAGGAAAACTTGCAATGCCTATGCTTGTGGTAATAAATAGCTCATGTTCTCTAATTTTGATAGCCGGTTGCAGGGCATCTTGTATTTTCTCAGCAACCAGTGCTACATTTCGACAAGTTCCCCCATTTTCCAGCAGTATTGCAAACTCATCGTTACCAAACCGGGCGACAATGTCAGTTTCACGAACACAGGCTTTTAATTTTTGAGACACCAGTTTCAGTAGCATATCGCCAATTTCATGGCCTAGTGAGTCATTAATAAATTTGAATTTATCTAAATCAATAAAAAGTACCGCAAATTGGCTGGCTGAACGTTTTGCCAGGTTGATGGCATGTTCTAAATATTGATACAACAAATAACGATTGGCCATACCTGTAAGGCGATCATGGGTAGCTATGTGAGCCATTTTGGCTTCGGTGGCTTTGCGCTGAATCGCATGTCTGATGGCATGATTTAAAAAAACAGGGGTGATTTCTGAAATTGAAATACAATCATCTGCGCCTTGGGCAATGGCTTGCTGCTCAAACTCAACATCGTAGTTGGTAGTTAGCAGAACAACGGGTTGTGACAGTTCTAGCTTTAACACTTGATGTAATTGCTGGTGAGCCGTTTGCCAGTCGATGGGAGTGGCTAAAATCAGGATATCGAAATCGGTACGGGTGAGCGATTTAAGAAAAAGCGCATTTTGCCACTCGATCTGATAATCGACAGAAGCGATCTGTTGAAAAGTGTGCTTAATTGCCTGTTGCACGGGTTGATCGTTTTCAATTATTAGCACTCTTATCATTGCAAGAGCCGTTTCCTACTACGATTTGAGCCTCTACTATTTTTGCCAAATTTTATAAAAATTCGATTTTACAAAACATTGCGAGGATATTTTTGAGTTTCCTAAGTATAGGCGTAATTGTTAGAAAGAAAATTAATATATTTTCCTATATCATTGATTTCAGACACTTTTGCTAATTTTTTAAACAGTTATTTTAAATACCAGCGATAGAGAAATCGGTGAATAAAGTTACGATAAGGTGGGAACATTAGCTTGGCGGTATTAAACCATCCGCGCCGATAGATGGATTTGCCATGTGAAAAAGTTAAAAATCCTTGATGTCCATGATAGCTCCCCATCCCAGAGTTTCCAATGCCTCCAAAGGGCAAGTCATTTTGCGCAACTTGCCAGCCAGCATCATTTATTGAGACTCCTCCTGAGTGTGTGGCATACATAATTTGTTGTGCAAACGCATTCTTTTTACTCAAAATATACATAGCTAAAGGGCGAGGAGAGGCCTGAATAGAATCGATAATCTGGTGCAAGTTTTTGTATATAATTATTGGTAATATAGGGCCAAAAATCTCTTCTTTCATAACCGACATATTGGTTTGTATGTGGGTGAGCAGCGTTAATGGCATAATTCGTTGCTGAATTGTGGTCTTTGGTGTATCGACTGTGGTGAGATTTCGAGCTGTGGTCGACTTGGGCTCTGTTGGTGCCAAGGGTATTGCTGTGGCACCTTTGTCTTTTGCGTCCTTTAGCAAGTGTTTTAATCGCCCAAAATGTTCATCGCTGACTATGCCTGTGTAGTCTCCATTATAGATATCGGGATATAGCTGAGTGAACTGCCGCTTAAACTCGCTAATCAGTTCATCGAGTTTATTTTCTGGGCAGTAAACATAATCGGGCGCTACACAATGTTGTCCGCTGTTGACACATTTACCAAAAATAATCCGCTCTACCGCTGAATTAATAGGCATATCTGGGGCAATAATGACCGGTGATTTACCGCCTAACTCCAAGGTAACTGGCGTCAGGTTACGGGCAGCTGTTTGCATTATTTTTCTACCGACTTTAGGAGAACCGGTAAACATTAGATGATCAAAAGGTAATTCACTGAAAGCCTGGGAAACCTCTGGGCCACCCTCAATCATGGTGACTTCATCTTTAAGAAAGGCTTCACTGATTATTTCTTGGAGTACACGATTACAGTAAGGGGATTTTTCAGATGGTTTCAAGATAACGCGATTACCGGCAGCAATTGCTGCAACCAGGGGAGAGATCAGCAAATATACCGGAAAGTTCCAAGGCGATATTATTCCAACTACGCCAAGAGGCTGGTACATAATACGCGCCAAGGCCGGTTGAAACAGCCAGTTGACGCCACATTTTTGGGGACGCATCCATTGGCGCAAATGTTTGAGATTGTATTTAATATCCAGCACACTGAGCAGAATATCGGTTAACAAAGTTTCGTCGGTCGAGCGATGACCAAAATCTGCTTCTATCGCTTTGACTAATTTATCCTTGTGTTTGATTAAAGCCCGATGGAGGGCCTTAATTTGTTGCTTACGCAGTTTTTCAGATGGGTAGGGTTGGGCATTAAACGCTTTTCGCTGATTAACCAAGGTTTCTCTGGCGAGATGAATTTGTTGTTTACTATGGTTATCCAGCGCGTCAAATTTGACAGCGTTCAATGGCGGCAATTTCATTGGACAATTATCTATCCTAAAAAGTTATAAGTGATTAATTAATCGAAAAACTGAGTTGACCCAATTGGCCAAAATTGGCCTGATAAATGCCTTTTTGGGCAGGAATCATCTTACCTAAAGCCCCGGTAATTAATAAATTACCCTCCGATAAAGTAAAGCCACTGGCTAAAAGATGATTGATTAACCAGGTTAATGCATGCCATTGGCTGCTTAACGCATCGGTTGCCTTTCCATTGTTGATGACTTTGTCTGCTAGCAATAGCCGAGTTTCAATGGCATCAATTGCGTTAATCTTGCTTAATTTTATTGGGTTGCCCAACAAAAACTGATGTGAGGCTAAATTTGAAGCAATTAAATCAACGCCATTTAGTTGACTTGGTTTTGCATATCCCAAGTTAGGTAATTCAATCACCGCAACCACTGAATCTATCATTTGCTTGAGTGTCTCGACATCCGTTATCGGTTGCGTAATATTTTTGGACAAAATAAAACCAATCTCAGTTTCAATCATTAGCTTTTTAACTGAATCCAATTGAATTTTCTGGGCATCGCTCACAAATCCACTCGAAAACAGAACGCCGCTGAGTGCTTGTGACACATTGAATTTTTTCTGTCCTGCGGTGGAAGTCAAGCCTGCTTTATAACCGGCAATTGGATCATTGGTTTTGCGCAAAGTGACATAATCGCGCTGCACCATATAGGCTTGCTGTTCTGTTATTTGAGGAAAATGTTGCGAATAATGAGGTAACGGCTGTCGATTTAAATTGGCTGTTAGTAGTTGTTGCGCGAAGTTTTCTGTTGCAGTAACTGGCGAAACCAGAAAAAGTAGGTAGAATAGCAGTATTACTTGTTTGAGCACTAGTTGTCTGGACACTTGTTTTTAAATCAGGTTGAAAGTACAAGCTCCTCAATATACCGAAACGCATTATGGATGTCACATCAATTCTAGACGGTTTAAATAAAGCACAACGTGACGCAGTTACTGCACAAAATCGCGCGCTGCTGGTACTTGCGGGCGCGGGTTCTGGCAAGACTCGGGTACTGGTTCATCGTATTGCCTGGATTATTGCAATGCAGAACCTGTCGCCACATTCAATTATTGCAGTGACCTTTACCAACAAAGCAGCCCATGAAATGAAATCGCGGGTGGAATCATTGCTAGGGCGTTCGGCCTCTAGCATGTGGATAGGCACATTTCATGGTTTGGCTCATCGTTTGTTACGTGCTCATGCGATGGATGCCGAATTGCCCGATACTTTTCAAATTTTGGATTCTGATGACCAGCTCCGTGTTATTAAGCGGGTGATGAAAGAAATGAATCTTGATGAAAACGAATGGCCTGCCAAACAAGCACAGTGGTTCATTAATAAACAAAAGGATGATGGTCGCAGACCTGCCGATATTCAACATTATGGCGATTTGTTTACCAGTGTACATTGCAATGTCTATCAGCAATATCAGGATGCATGCAAAATTGGTGGGTTGGTTGATTTTGCCGAATTATTACTGCGCGCCTATGAGCTGCTCAGAGATAACCAACACTTACGAGAGCATTATCAACAACGTTTTCAGCATTTACTGGTGGATGAATTTCAAGATACCAACAGCATTCAGTACGCTTGGCTCAAGCTGATTTCTGCAAGTGATTGTGCAATCAGTATTGTTGGCGATGATGATCAGTCAATTTATGGCTGGCGTGGTGCGCAAATTGAAAATATACGCCGTTTCGCCCAAGAATATGACGATGTAAAGACGATTCGTCTGGAGCAAAATTATCGGTCCACTGGTGCCATACTCAAAGCGGCTAATGCGGTGATTGCTAACAACCAGGATCGCATGGGGAAAAACTTGTGGACTGAAGGTGGCGATGGTGAACCTATTTCTGTTTATGCCGCATTTAATGAGCAAGAAGAGGCACGCTTTATTGCCGCCAGAATTAAAGATTGGTACGAACAAGGTAATAGTTATAGAGATTGTGCCATTTTATATCGTTCAAATGCGCAATCGCGTGTGCTCGAAGAATTTTTGCTGCAAAAGCAAATTCCTTATCGCATTTATGGGGGGTTTAAATTCTTCGAGCGCGCTGAGGTTAAAGATACGATGGCGTATTTACGCTTGATGTATAACTCACAAGATGATGCTGCGTTTGAGAGAGCTGTTAATACCCCTCCTAGAGGATTGGGGCAAAAATCTATAGAAAAAATCCGCGAATTAGCGCGTGAAAAAAGTGTTTCGCTGTGGGAGTCTGCCTGGCATGCAATTGAGATAAAAGCGTTATCACCAAAAGCCAGCAAGTCCTTACAAGGCTTTTTGGATCTCATTAAAAACGGTTATGAAGATTTTCATGATTTGCCGCTTTCAGAGCAAATTCAACTGACCATTGAATCGAGTAATCTGATGGAAATGTATGCTAAAGAGAAAGGTGAAAAAGCATTGGCCAGAAAAGAAAACCTCGCCGAGCTTGCTGGTGCTGCCAGAGAATTTGATGGCGATGACTATCCTGACTTGTCACCGATGACTGCTTTCCTTGCTCATGCATCCCTTGAGGCGGGTGAGACTCAGGCCGATCAATATGAGGATTGTGTGCAATTAATGACCTTACATTCGGCTAAAGGTTTAGAATTTCCGATGGTATTTATTGCGGGAATGGAGGAAAAGCTATTTCCACACATGATGTCGATGGACGAGCCAGAAAAGCTGGAAGAAGAGCGCCGATTGGCTTACGTTGGTATTACCCGCGCTATGAAAAAACTGTTTTTACTCTATGCCGAAAAACGCCGACTTTGGGGCAAAGATACCTATCCTGCGATATCACGTTTTATCCGTGAGATTCCTGCTGAACTGAAAGAGGAAGTTCGCTTAAATTCACAAATCTCGCAACCTATGTTTAACGCCTTCGAACATAAAGACACAACCACAGATATTAACGGATTCAAACTTGGCCAGATTGTTGAACATCCTAAATATGGCAGCGGCGTGCTATTAAATTTTGAAGGTGAAGGTGATCAACTACGGGTTCAGGTTAACTTTGAAACTGTTGGTACAAAGTGGTTGATGATGGCTTATGCGCGATTAACCTGAGTTATTCGGTTGGCCAAAATCATCTGCAGGCAGTATTTAAAGGCATTACCGGAGCAAGGTAAAACTGGTTTTCTGACAGATAAAAAAAACAGCCTCAAAAAAATTTGAGGCTGAGGATAAGGAGCTGGCTTGGGGATTCCAGATCCTGTCCCGCATCTTTAGGAGGGGTTGCGGGAGATGCCTGTCGCATCTGTATACTAAGACGAAATATCCTGAGAATAGTTGCAAAAAATTATGCGGCTAAATGTAAAATTTTGTTAATGTTATTAATAGATTTTTATAAATAACTTTTTAATTTAAAGCTTATTTTTCAAATTAAAATATAACATTCATCCTCGAACTATTTTGCGATAATTATTTATTTGGGGGTAATGCATAAAGTTGCTGAGCAGAGTTATACATCATCCACGAAGCCAGAACATATTTATCATTAGATGTTGGAACACAACCGCGATGTGTGTGGGTAAAAGTGCACGGCGCTAACACCAGACTACCTTGTGTTGGTTTTATTTTTGCCTGCTGGTAAAAAAATTCAGTTTCGCCACCTTCTTCAACATCATTCAAATAAACCAGCCATAATAAAACACGATGTAGCGTTTTTTGCGCTGGATCTTTGGGGTGTGGAAAGTGTTCTGCGTGCCAATGATGGTAGCCGCCCTGTCCTTTAATGTATTTTTGCAAATTTATATTGTCGAGTTGATAAATCGTCATAATCAAATTGGCAATTTGCTCATTTGGCAAGGTTGCTAAATCATCATATAAAATTGTACGTGATTGCTGAGTCTTGGGATCAAGAATACTGGGTGATATCGAGCCGGTTAAAATAAAAGGATATTGTTTGGCATATTCAATAATGGCATTTAATAAGGTTTGATTGATTATTCGACAATCTTCTTGCCAATCTTGATGCTCGGAAATAAATAAATCGATACTGTCTTTTTTGCTTTTATCGACACCACCGCCGGTGGTGCCTGCACTTTTATGTGGGCTCTTTTCAAATTTGTTGATGAGTTTTTGGCAATACTCAGCTGAAAAAGCATTTTTAAATTCAACAATAAAACTGTGCATATCGATTGGTTTTTTATAAGTTAGACAGGCAATTAGATTATACCAGAGGGCTTAAAATGCCAACCGTCATATTACCTGAACGGGCTCAAGATAAACTTGGCTGAATGTTGGTAGGCAAATACCATGAAATGGGTATGGCTGTTATTTATGGCAATTGTTTGTTATAAATAAGTGTCAGTAACATTTGATTAATCGGTTTATAAATTAATTATATTCGTTAAAATATCACTGTTTGTCTATTTAGTACCAAGTTGATAATAATTTTACTATGTAAGGCACTGGTCAATTTTTTATTTTTCGTATAAAAGAATTAAACCAATAATATTAGGTCTATTAACTACTTGGCTAACTAGCTGAGCTTGTGAGCGAAATCAAAATAGTGGTTGAATTTTAAAGGATTCATTTGTCATGCTAACCATACTCGTTAAATTATTTAAAGCGTTGAATTCTGAGCAGTCCCCTGGTCAATTAGCGGGCGCGGTTTCATTAGCCGCCATAATCGGGGTTACGCCTTTACTCTCACTACATAATGTGCTGGTGATTCTTTTGGTATTGTGGTTTAGAGTGAATCTCACTATGTTTATTGTTGCCTGGCCTCTATTTACTGTTCTCGGATTAATACTTAGCCAACCTGCTGAATCGATAGGTTTAACGATATTACAGGCCCAGTCTTTAGTGCCAATGTGGGAAAGCTTTTATAATACGGTTGTTGGTCGTTGGAGTAATTTTTATCACGCCGGCGTAATTGGCTCATTGGTTATTGCTCTGGGGTTGGCAATTGTTCTTTTCCCCATCAGTAATCGGGCAGTATCGCTGTATCGGGATAAATGGTTAGAAAAAGTAGAGCAATATCGAATTGTGAAGTTATTAAAAGCATCTAAGTTTTGGCAAGTTTATCAAAGTCTGTCGAATTAGCTGTTTCCTGAATTTATCGGTTTATCGAATTGTCAAACCAATGCAAAAAGTTTGAGATAGGAAAATAAAATGAAATTAATACGTTGGTGGGGAATTGCTGTTTTTTTCGTACTCATATTGCTGATTGTTGCTGCATGGTATTTATTGGCGCCATTTTTGATTAAGGGCTCAATCGAAGAGATGGGGAGTGAAGCATTAGGGGCAAAAGTTGAACTGGAAAGTGTTGACTTGTCATTATTTCCTTTAGGTGTCAGTTTAAATCATCTGGTGGCGGCCGATCCGAACGCACCAATGAGTAACCTTTTTGACGCTCAAAAAATTACTTTTGCGGTTGATAGCTCCATGTTGCTTTGGAAGAAAGTCATTATTGATGAGCTGACTATTGATGGTGTTAAAAGTGGCACACAGCGACAAACAAGTGGTGAGTTGCCGGGGGGGCGTAAATCGGCTCAAGCAGTTAATCAAATGGTAGAGCTGGCAATTCCAGATATTGGCCAAGTTGATGTTAAATCAATGGTAGAAAAAGCCGATTTGATCACTATAAAGCGTATTAATCAATTGAAGAGTTCTCAAGGTCAAATGCAACAACAGTGGCAAACTGCACTGGATAAAAAAGCTTTTGAAAAGCGGGTAAATGATATTAAAGCTGAGTATGACAGGCTTGCTGAACGGGCTAAGAAAAATAAGCTCAATCTGCTTAAAGATCGCGATGACTGGAAAAAGCTGAAAAAACAGATTGATGAAGAGCGACAGCAAATTGCCAGTTTGTCCGATCAATTAAAAGCCGATAAAAAACAATTAGCAGAACAATTAAAGCTGGTCAAAAATGGTCCGGGCGATGATTTGGATGCCATTATGCAAAAGCTTGGCCTGGGTAATGGATTAGATGGATTGGTTGATAAATATTTAGGTCCTCAATATACCCCGTGGGTAAAGCGTATAATTCAAATGGTAAAAGAGGTTAAGCCGGTTGAAGATAAAACAACGCAAGCTGAAGAGGAAGCTTATGTTCAGGTTGGTAAAAAGGTTTACTTTAAAGATGAGCAGATATTCCCGGAAATTTTGGTTAAGAAAGTGCTGATCAGTGGGAGCGATCAACAGTGGCAGCTGAATGGAAATGGTATGAACCTCGGGTATTTGCCTTGGTTAACCGGAAACCCAGCCAAATTAAATCTAAAGTTTAACGGAGCAAAGGATGCCAAAATTGATTTGCAAAGTGATTGGAAAAATCCTCAAACAATGCAATCAACGGTAGATATCAGTGTTAATCGTTGGCCGGTTGAATCAATGTCGATTATGCAAACCGAAAAAGGTCCGTGGATGCTTACTTCAGGAGATTTTAAAATGTCATTGAAAGGTGAATTGACATTACAAACAATCGATCTGAATGCCAGCTTTAGCATTGCCTCTCCCAAGTTACAGCATCCAGAATCATTACCAGATTGGCAACTTGCACTGGCACAAAGTATTAGCGGGCAATCTCAACTGGATTTTAATCTTTCGGCAACTGGCGCTCTGGAAAGCCCGAAAATTCGTTTGAAGTCTAATATGGAAAAACTCTTTCAAAATGTTATGGGTGCTCAATTAAAACAAAAAGCTGAAAAATTAAAGGACAAAGCAAAAACTATTATCAGTGAAAAAGTTGGCGATATTTCTGGGCTGGAAAACTTCAATAGCAACTTTGAAAAGTGGCAAGCAGAAATTAATAATAAAGATGAATTACTCAAAGATATATTAGGAAAAATTAAGATTTAAAATGAATAGAATAAAATAAGAAATACTCAGTAAATGTTCAGATATTTTTTATTCTGAAAATTCTATCCGATTTCGGCCTTGTTGTTTCGCACTATACAGATTGATATCGGCACGACTCATTAATGTTTCTAATTTATCTTCTTTATGTAACGTTGTACCGCCAAAGCTGGCGGTACACTGAATCACCTCATCTTCATATTGAAAATAGGCTTCTTCAATTAAAATTCGAATTCGCTCAATGGTTGCTAAAATATTTTGTTGACTACCATCGGTAAATACAATTGCAAATTCTTCTCCCCCAATTCGAGCAACAAAATCATAATCACGAAGTTGTAATAGCACTAGGCTGCACATAGATTGTAAAACAGAGTCGCCAGCTAAATGTCCATATTTATCATTAATGACTTTGAAATGATCAATATCAAATAAAAAGAAAATTAGGGGAGAGTCATTACGCAGTGACTTGTTCATTTCTTTATTCATGCGCTCAATAAATGCACGACGATTAGGGATGCCGGTTAATTCATCGTGATAGGCTTTTTCAAAAAGCTTGTCTTTAGTTTTGCGCAATTCATTTTCAAGTTCTTTATTTTGAGTGATTTCTGTAATATGTGCATATAAAAACTTGCCGCCAATGACTTGTTCACTCATTCGCAACCAGCGACCATCGAGTAAATCAATTTCAAATGATCGATATTGCTTTTGCCAGCGCTTATTTTGTGCCATCAAAATCCATTGCTCTACATTTTTGCAATTTATCTTGATTCCCTGATTTTGGGTATGGGCGAGGCGAATTGATTGAGCGAAAGTTTTGGTTTGAACATCTATTGGAGAGCAATCAAACAGCAATTGAGCGTAGTTATGATTGCAATATATCATCATATCGTTTTCATCATATATTGCATATCCATCATTACTTTGCGCGACAAAAAGCGATAATAATTGAGGAATATTAAACAGGTAGTTGCTCTTCACGCATAATGTAAATTGTTATTGTCCAAGCTTTAAGTATTACAGAATTTTCGCTGCTGGCAAGCACTTTTCAAAAATAAACCATTTTGTTGTTTGTAATCATTAAAATTATTAATTAATGCGTTATTTGATGATATTTAATTACAGAATCTATAAATTGCCTTGCTAAGTCCTCATGTGCGAGTGAGTCTTCTTCAATTATCGGTAAATCTGGGAACAAGTATTTAACTTGATTGGCAAATATGCCTTCGCCAGAGGGTATCAGTGATCCATTATCATCCGTTTTTACTCGGGATAGCCCGCAACTAGGTGATTTGCTCTTAAAAATATATCCGCTGACTTGAGATAGCCATTTTTTCTGCTGATTGCAGGCATCGATCAATTGTTGAGTATAATCGATCTGGTAAGTTGCTTTATCGAGACAGATAATTTGTGTACCTCGCTTAACTAATTGAATCTTTGGGCGCGGCACGCCTAAACCAATATCAACTTCGGGACAAAAAGGAATTAATTTAAAATCCAGGTCACTGAGTTGTTTAACTGATGGGTTAAATTGATGTTCGCCATCATACCGGACTTTATATCCCAGTAGACAACTACTGACACCTATTTTAATCTTTAGACGGGTGGCTTGGCTGGTTAAACTTGAGGATGAATTATTAAGGTTTTTAGTGGTTGTCATGGCTATCTATCCATTATTTATTGTTCTTTGATTGAACTTCAGTAACCAGTTGATTTACATAGTCATTCACGGCAGTCAGAATTGTCTGATCAGTTTGTGGAGTTTGCATTAGGGCTTCAAATTGCTGACAATATTCTGCATATAACAGTGTCGAGCCCGAATTGGCATCAAAAAAGTTTGCTCGCCTAAAACTATCCCATCTTTGTCTTTCTTCTGCTGATAAAGTATCAATAGCATTACGGGCGCGGTAGCGAAACAGCATTTCGGGCAGGCGGTTATCTTCGAACTGAAAAGGCTGCTCTACCAGAGCAGGCCAGTCCATTTGCCTGATTTGCTGCATTTTACTTTTATCCATTGGTTTGAAAAAGCCGCCAGAATACAGAGCAAAGTCAGGATTGGTAATGTCTTCAAAGCTGTTCTTTTGATACAACGTGATAAGTTTTCCCTGAATTAAGGCAATTTGTCGTTTAATCTTCTCTGCTTTAGCCAGACATTCATCGAGATTAATGCCTAAGCGTTTTTGAGTTTTTATGTTTAATACACTAAGCGGTGCAACAGCTGGACATTTGTTGTAGTGAATCTCTTTAATGGGGATACGCGAGGTTGACTCAGGCAGATTGGCTTCGCGAGTAAAAATTAAATATTCCAGTTGCTCAACATCTAATTGGCTAAAATCTTCAAAAGGTTTGGTAAGGTCCAGACAAATAACGCTGTTTTTATTGATTGGGTGGGCAACCAATGGGAGCATAACGGCACAATATTGGTGAGTTGGACCGAGCATCCCAGAACAGTGAACAAAAGGTGTTAATTTAATGAGATCAATTTCACTCATAACTTTTCTTTTGTCTCGTAATTCAAAGAGGTAGTCAAATAATCGCGGTTGTTTTTGTTTAACCAACTTTGCCATTGCTATGGTGGCATAAACGTCTGCTAATGCATCGTGAGCATTGTGGTGTTGAATATGATTGGCCTCACTGAGTATTTCTAATTTGAAACTGGGCGCTCCCATTTCGTTTATTGGCCACTCAATTCCCTCGGGACGTAGCGCTTGAGTCATTCTCAATAAATCAATAATGTCCCAGCGAGAGTTTCCATCTTGCCATTCACGCGCGTAGGCATCATAAAAATTTCGATAAAGCCCAAACCTGACTACTTCATCGTCGAATCGAATACTGTTGTAACCCACAGCACAGGTATTGGCGGTGGATAGTTCTAGGTGAATGAGCCGAAAAAAATCTCGTTCACAAATACCTTTTTCCTTCGCTTGTTGTGGTGTGATTTTAGTAATCAGGCAGGCTTGGGGGTGAGGAATAAAGTCATTGGCTGGTTTGCAATAAATATTTAATGGTTCCTCGATAATTTCAAAATCGAGATTTGTTCTGATTCCTGCAAATTGGGCAGGTCGATCTTTGGCTGGGTTAGCACCAAATGTTTCAAAGTCAAACCAATAAAATGTGTGCATTTATCTGTTTTTGTAAGCGATATTCTAATACGGATGTTGAATGAAAATTCAATCAAAATCAACTAGAGCGTGTTAGTTGATATTTAACGAAGCAGGTTAATTATAAAAAGTCTCTCTCATTATTTTTGACGATTATTACTTTGGAATATAAATATTAGGCTATTGAGTTAAAAATAATGTTTATTTGGTATAAGAGACTATAGTCATACATTTTAAACTGAACAAAAAAAATGATAATTTTGTGTCATAATTATTTATTTGATAGCTTGTTTGGTATTAAGTGACCTCTATTTATTAGCTTGCGTTTAGCGTTGCTTTTGTCATTCTTACAGTTAATTTGGCGTCGTGAAAACTGTTAGTACTAATAGAAAAATATCATTGATATGTTATAGTCGCTTTTACTGAATAGTTTATCATTAATAATAAGGTTAAATATAAAATGTCTGGCCCAGCTAAAAATGGAGTACTGATTTATTCAACCCATATAGATGAATTGTCTAAATTCTATGAGCAACTCTTCGATATGAAGGTTATTAGAAAAACCAGTGAAATGATTAGTTTAAATAAAGACGGTTTTAATCTTATTATACATACGCCCCCATTTGAAATGCTCGAAATCAGTTTTAGTCCGATCAAATTATTCTTAACGGTTGCTGATATGAAAGTTACAAGAGAAAAAGCCGTAGAGCTTGGCGGTAAAATATTTGAAGGTGAATGGAGCAATCCTATTTTTAAAGTTTCTAATATTGCTGATTGTGATGGTAATCATATACAGATTCGTGAGTTTTTTGCTTCATGAACTGTGGTATGAAATATTGGGTTAAATAAAATTTTCAGCTGTAACAGTGTATTACCTAGTAATATAAGTAACGATTTTTAAATCAATCGCTATTTATTATTGAGCGACGTTCTTTAGGTTTTCTTCTTGGACTGCCTTAATAAAAATTAAAGCGTTTTATACATTGGAACAAACTGTATTGTTAAGTGTGTGTTAAGAGCGTATTCATTCGATTCTCCTGCAATAAATCCATGCTTTTCATACAGTTTTTTTCCAGGTAACGTTGCCATGAGTTCAAGTTTTGTAAAACCCATTTGGCGTGCAGCGTTTTCGCAATGCGACATAAGTTGTGACCCCAGCCCTTGTCGCGAAAATTGCGGGCTGACAAAAAATGCTCTGATTTTGGCGGCTGATTTTTTGGGGTCAAGAATGCCACTATCTCGACTTTGCTCACTGTCATTACCAAATAATGTTTGTCGATAACTCCAGCCACCACAGGCAACAATTTGCTGTTGATTTTCGATAACAAAATAGCTCTTATCTTTAATCAATTGTGTGTCTAGTCCCCAGGCAGATTTCAATGCGCTTTCAACTTGTTGAAGCGAATAGTCTTGTGTTGCAAGACCTCGAGCTGACTTCTCAATTAATAAAGTGATTGGAGCGGTATCATCCAAAGTGGCAGATCGAATAATCATAGTAAAGTACTCAATTTAATGAACGAAATGACTATAATTCAAAGAAATGACTATAATTCAAAATAATTTAATTGAAAATAAATTTGTTTAAAATGGCAGCAATGTGAAATTATGAAATATTTCAAATTAGCGCTATTACCAGGTAATCACTACCCTGGGCAAATTGTCACTTTCTGTTCCAGTATTTGCCAATTGTGCGCTATCTGTTCGTAAATAACATAAATTGTACCGCAATCATAAACAAACTGTTTACTGGTTCGTGGGGGAGGAATACATAACCCTAATTGTTTATCATCGTTATGAAACCAAAAAGTTTGCTGTGAATCTTGTACGGCAAATTTTTGTTTATCAATTAATTCTTGCGTATTGACTGCTGGGGATTGCGTTACTTGCCATTGATTATTAACAAAAGCAGGGCAGTTAGCACTGGTGTAGGGGGCAGGTTGAGTGTGTTTTAATTGACAGTTAGAGAGCAGCAGACAAGCGCTGCAAACCAAAATCAGGCGAGTTAAAAATGGGTGGTCTAAATGTGAGCAATTACGATACAAACCAATTAATCCTGACAGATTAGAATATTGAATTAATCTGTAGAATACATTGAATTAATGGATGAAACCAGACTTAAGCAAACTAGGAAATCTTGAATTTTTTAAAAGTATGCTGTGCTTTTAAATTTGGGTTTGCACCGGTTAAAAAAGCAATGACCAAGTGAATCCTCTACTAGTCATTGCATAAGTGGCGGTAAACTTTTATTAGATTACCGCCGAATATTTAGCTGATTGTCTGCAAGAGTAAACTAGGTAATTAGCTTATTCTTCGAAATATAATTTTTTGCGTGATTTAGGATGATTGCCAATTTCATTCATTGTTTGACTATCATATAAGCGTCCATTAAGCATAACCATATTGACCTTGTCGGTTTGATAAATATCGGTTAGCGGGTCACTATCGAGAATGACTAAATCGGCTAGTTTATCTACTTCGAGAGAACCAATTTGTTGCTCCATGCCCAGATAGCGCGCGCTGTCTAACGTCGCGGCTCTAATAACTTCCAGTGGTGTCATTCCACCTTGAGCGAACATCCACATTTCCCAATGAGCGCCCAAGCCTTCTCGTTGTCCATGTGCGCCCAGTTGAACATTCACACCTAAATCTTGTAGTTCAGCAGCAACTCGCGCTGTATTAAAGTGGTTGTAGTCTGCTTCGGGTGCCAAACGACGGCGAATCGAGCGCGGATAAAGCACAGACTTAGGCACATACTTTGACAAAATAGGGTGTTTCCAGACTTCTTGATGTTGATACCAGTAATGTTCACCCCAAATTCCGCCGTAAGCGACCACAAGTGTTGGAGTATAGGCGGTTTGACTCTGTGACCAGAGTTGTTTGATATCTGCATATACATTGGCCGGCGGGATGGCATGTTCTATGCCGGTATGTCCATCAACTATCATGGTTAAATTATGTTGTAGTGTAGAGCCTCCTTCTGGCATAACCAACATTTCATTTTGTCTGGCGGCTTCGAGAATTTGCTGACGCTGATCACGGCGTGGTTGATTATAGCTTTTCACCGAAAATGCACCTTGTGATTTCAGTCGTTTCAGGTGTTTGGTCGCATCATTCAAATTGTCGACTTCAGCAGTAATATAGTGTTTGGCACCATAAAGAATCGTACCGGTTGAAAATATTCTTGGGGCAACCAGCTTTCCTGCTCTGGCCATTTCTGCGGCAGAAAAAATTTCTGCTGTATTATTGGATGGGTCGTGAATGGTGGTTACACCAAACGCAAGTGTTGCCAGATTATACCAGTTTTGCTGCGGCGTTAATTGACTGCGTCCCTGGCGCCCATGCCAATGTGCATCGACAATGCCCGGCATAATGGTTTTGCCACGCACATCAATTCGCTTGGTATTGTCAGGAACTGATAATGTGCCGGTTTTGCCTACCGCTTTAATACGATTACCACTGATCAGTATATCGCCTTGTGAAATGACTTCATCGCCATGCATGGTAATAATTTGTGCGCCTGTTAGCAGGGTATTACCGCGAGGTATATCACTACTGACATTAAAGCCAAGTTGAGTCACTTTGGGTGAGATTTCATCTTTTAATGACTGCCATTTTAGTGGTGATGGTAATTGCAGACTATGCAATGATGCGCCAAGTGACCAGTGAACCTGGCTACCCTCGTTGCTCCAGGAAATATATTGGCCGCCATCACCGCTGATTGGGAGGACTGGTAAGTTGGTTGCTTTGGGTGAAAGATCAATCGCTTTTGCTGCAAAGGTAAAAGGAGCAATATAAAGCTGGTATCTTTCACGAAAAGCCAGATAGTCTTGCTTGGGAGACAGGCTGAATTCAGTGGCAAATTGCGTACTGACATGGCTGATTGGGTCTTGGCCATTGAGATCAATACTGACCAGTTCAGATTTGTCATTGACTGTTCGCGACACATAAATTCGCTGGCCATCTTTTGCAAAAAATGGTGAAGAGCCATAATCTGTCACGCGATAGGTTTTTTCACGCTTCATATCAAGCAGGTATATGCCAGGATCTTGATTGTATTCGGGTTTTAAAAGACTGCCCCCGTTGATTTTTTCATAGACGATACTTTTACCATCTGATGAGAACTGTGGTGAAATATATTTGCCAGGCTGCTGAGTTAGTTTGTCACCGCTGCCGCCGCGAGCTCTGACTTTTTTAATGTGCCCCTGATTTTGGTCGTTCCAGGTGCTATATACAATCCATTTACCGTCAGCAGAAAATGCAGGATAGAACTCAAACTCATCTTTGGCTTTGGTTAAGCGTTTGGGTTTGCCATTGGGGAGGCTTTTGCTATATAGCTGACCGAGAGCCTGAAAAATAACCTGATCGCCATCGGGACTAACCTGAACCCAGCGTAGCATTTGGGTGTCGAATTTTTCGGGGGCGGGATCGACTTTGCGGGTGACTGCTTTGCGCATTGATTTGGTGGTTTTAACCGAAAACGGGATTTCTTTGGCAACTTGAGTGGTGGTATTTAACTGCTGAATTTTGCCTCCCGCCCAAAAAATCAAGTTTTGACTGTCTGGTGTCCAGGCTAATGTAGGGTAAACGCCGTGAATTGCCCAGGTTTCTTGCATATCGCGGTCTAGTTTTTGATAAATTGGAAACTCTTGACCAGTTGATAAATCTTTTAAAAATATACTAGACTGATTGCGAATGCGGCGAACAAAGGCCAGGTATTTACCATTGGGTGAGGGCGTTGGACGAACACTACCACCAAATCCCGAAACTTCTTTAGCAATTTTGCCTGATTGGCGATCTACCGAAAATATCTCATAAATAATATCGTTGGAATCTTTGCTGTACTCAAATACTTTGCCAGGGGTTGAGTCGCGTGAAAAATAAACTTTGTCGCCCTTTGGCGAAAAAACCGGTTCACCCAAATCTTTTTGATCATTCGGACGACTGTTTAACTGTAAACCTTTACCGCCAGACAAGTGATATAACCAGATTTCGCCAGCACCGAGTGAGCGTCTTGAAGTAAAGTGTTTGCGTGCTGCAATATATTGACCATCTGGACTCCAGGTTGGGCTATTGAGCAGTCGAAATGATTCTTTGGTAATTTGTTTTAAGTTGGTGCCATCACTATCCATAACCCAAATATTGTCGCCACCACCCGCATCGGAAGTAAAGGCGATGTGTTTACCATCGGGGCTAAATTGTGGTTGCATTTCCCAAGCGATTGAATGCGTTAACGCGACTGCCTGCCCCCCTTTAATAGGGAGTCGATATAAATCACCCAATAAGTCGAAAACCAGCGTTTTGCCGTCTGGACTAATGGTAACATTCATCCAAGTACCTTCTGTCACATCGATGGTTGCTTCATAAGCTACGCCAGGAGGATTATTGACATCCCATTGTGGTTTCTTATCCTGAGATTCTTGCGCGATGCTCAGTTGACTGCTGAGCAGTGCACAAGTCAAAAGCATTAGCTTTTTCATTGATGGCCCCTTTGGTTTTATTAGAAAATTGTTATGACTTTAATTCATTTTAGTGGAGATATCTAATCAATTGGCCTATCAAATTGTATGTAAAGTTTACGGCTGACTCCCGTTGAGTCATGGAAATGTGCAACAGGTCTGGTTTAACAGGTTTAAAATGTCACCTTAATGATGATTATGCTATGGTTAGCGTTACCCTGGGCTTGTTATTTGTGCCCAATTATTTTACGCCGAACGATTATCTGAATGTCTCCACGAGAAAAACAAAGTAAAGCACTGCCGGAAAATGAATTCTTTTTACCCGATTTTTGTCAGATACAATCGTTGTTTCTGGTATTACTCATAGGTGAATTGCTAGCCGTTATTTTTACTTTATTAAACTTTGAACCGAAGATGTCCTTATGGCGGTTGTTGGGGTTGTATTCTCTCTCAATTCAAATTATTAGTTTAATTTCTGTGGGGTTTTTGTGTTTATTGCGTGCAGTTCTGGCGCGCTTTTCAGACTGGATTTCAGGCGGCATCAGTTTATTGATAATTTTAGTGACAACTTTTGTTTTTAGCCTGCTCGTCATTCGCGGCTATTGGAATGAAGCGATTGAAGTGACACAAATCTATCAGGCTCATTTTATTATTCGCAATCTGTTTATTGCGGGTTTAATTGGTGCTGTTGCGCTCCGATACTTTTACTTGTTGCAGCGCTATCGACAACATTTGGTGATTGAGTCTTCGGCAAAGCTGGCAGCCCTGCAAGCCCGTATTCGTCCACACTTTTTATTTAACAGTATGAATATTATTGCTAGTTTAACGCGAATTGATCCTGCTAAAGCGGAGGCTGCGATTGAAGATTTAAGCGACTTATTTCGGGCTACTCTAGAAACCAGAGATGAGTTGATACCTTTTGCAGAAGAAATGAAAAACGCTGAACGTTATTTGGCCATTGAGCAGTTACGTTTGGGTGAGCGATTAAAAGTGGTTAAAAATATCCAGACTGATACGGCCGATATTCTATTGCCTCCGCTGGTTGTTCAACCCTTATTAGAAAATGCTGTTTATCATGGTATTCAAATGTTGCCTGAAGGTGGAACAGTCACAATCAATGCAACCTGTCAAAATATGGGACAGACAAATGCTCTCTTGAATATTGAAATTATTAATCCGAAAGCTGTGCAACAGAATCAACAAGGACATGGAATAGCACTAAAAAATATTCAACAACGTCTGGAAGTGATTTATGCAAAGCGGGCACAATTAAAGCATGAAGTTTCAGCACATGATTATCGGGTTGTGATGCAAATTCCGGTTAATCGGCGAGCGATAAGCTAAAGTTAAACACAAGTGTGTTACATAAGAGGAATAACATGAAAGTTTTAGTTGTTGATGATGAACCTCTGGCTCAACAGCGTTTACAACAATTGCTCAAGCAAATTGATTTGGTGACAGATGTTGAACTGGCCAACAATGGTGAACAGGCCATACAACAATGTGAAAAGAACTCACCCGATGTGGTGTTGCTCGATATTAGAATGCCGGGCATTGACGGATTAGAAACCGCACAACATCTAAGTCAGTTAGATAAAGTGCCCGCCATAATTTTTACTACGGCATATGATGAATACGCACTCGAAGCGTTCAAAGTTCATGCGGTTGATTATTTACTAAAACCGGTTCGTGCCGAAAAACTGGAATCTTCATTATTACGCGCAAACCAGTTAAACCAAGTGCAAATGATGGCAATCAAGGCACAGCCACAACAGCGAAAAAATATAACAGCAAAAATTAGTGGCAATATTAAATTAATACCTATTAACGATATTTATTTTTTTCGTGCAGACCAAAAGTATGTCACGGTTAAATACACCCAAGGCGAAACAATTATTGAAGATACACTGAAAGATTTGCAACATGAATTTGAAGATAAGTTTGCTCGTGTACATCGAAACGCTTTGGTTGCCAGAAAATATATTACCGGCATTCAAAAAAATGCCGACGGCCACACCTATGTCACTATACAAGGATGTGATGAGCTGGTTGAAATCAGTCGCCGACACTTGTCGGCGATCAAGAAACTGGTGATGAGCCTGTAACTGAAATTGAGTCAGGTTGTTTAAAGCGAGGCAATAAACCCGCATTGATTAAATCATCACTGCCTTTTTCAAGTGTTAACTGGTTGGTTGCTTCGCGCGGTAAAATGCTCAGTTCTAATCCTTGTTGATAGTATTGCTGTGCATTGACTTGATCATTGAGCTTGGTCAGCGTTTTTGCCATGAACAAGTAGACCTCAGGCGTGGGCTGGGCAACAATTGCTCTGTCTAAAAACTGACGGGCCTTGCCCCAAAGATTAGCGCGATAAGCCAGTTTTGCCATTGCCAGATAGATAACTTCCGGTGGATTATGGTTTGCCTGATACCAGCTTTCTAAAAAGTTAAGTTGTCTGGCAGGCTCAATGGTATTGAGTTGACCATAAAGGTGAATTGTATTGTTGTCACCGTATTTTTTGATAATTGGCTTCAACAGTGCTTCTGCTTCTTCCATTTGTTGAAAGTCGATTAATAAGCGCGCATAGTTAATTTGGTTGGTTTTATTTTTTCGTAAATAAGCAGGCAGGTTTTGCCAGATATCACGAATTTCTTCTAGTTGACCTGCTTGGCTTTTGGCAAATAATAAACCGTTAATGGCTTGTTCTTCAATAGCGGCAAGTTGTTCGTTATCCAAGATTTGCTGTTTCTTTAACTGTGGTAATAACTTAACCAACTGCTCCCATTCCTGTAATTTACGAAATAGCTGGCATAGCAATTTTAAGACATAGGGATGGTTAGGGTTTTTGCTTTTTAACTGAGTTAAACTGGCGAGCGCTTGCTCGTATTGGTTGTGTTGAATTTGTAGCTGTGCCTGAGTTAAACCAATGGCTATTTTGGCATTGGGCTCAACCTGTGAAGCCTGCTTTAAATAATAATCACGGCGGGTTTCAGCATTTTGATGTTGCGCTGCCTGCGCAGCAATCAAATAGTTAATGAGTTTGGTATTGGCTGTTTTAGCAGCATTGACCATAGCTTCTTCGGCATCTTTCCAGCGACCTTCGCTAAAGGCCAACATGCCTTGTACCGTTAATTTTCTTGCCCGTTTAATATGTCGATTACCGCGCCAATCTTTAAATCTGCGCGTATTTTTAAGTAATTTATAGGCGAAATAAATAATAAGAGCCAGCACCAGAATAAATAAAAAATTAATTGCAACAGCGACCCATAATCGCATTTCATAAGTCGTGGTTTGATAAGCAACAATCACAAAACCTGGCAGATTTTTTATCCATGACCCTGCGACTCCGCCAATTAATACGGTTGCTAACAAGAGTAATATTCGTCTCATTACTGTTGCTCCTGTGTTAGCGTTTGCTCAGCTGTCTGCGCTGAATTTTCAGGGGCTGTTTTTGGCTGTGTCGTCTGTTTTTCATCAGCATTTTGAATATTGGTATCTGGCAAGGTTGTAGAGGTATTTGCTTTGATCGATGTATTAACACCATTTTGTTCAAGCCACTGATAGAGTCTCGATTGATTAATATTTTGGATGGTCTGGCGCGAACTTAAGGCTCGCGGCAAGTCGATGTTAATGGGCGTTTGTTGTAACTGACTTAAGGTGTCTAGGAGTTGTGAAATACTCAAGTTTTCAGAGGGTGCTGTTGGACTATCGACAAAATAAGTTTTAATCCATTGTTGGGCGTTTTGCAAGTGTTGCTCATAGAGCTTTTGTTCACCGCGTAGCATATAAATTTGCGCTTGTTGCAGTGCTAGCTGAATATTGGCATTCAAATTGGCACGCTGTTTAGGGGTCATTAGAGGAATGACAGGTTGTCCGTGCTCTTTGATTTCAATAAAGTCATGTTTGATTTTATCGTAGAGTTTTTGCCATGAAAAATCACTTTCAACCGTTGGTTGTGAAGGACTCAACTTATCCTTAATAGGTGCATACTCTAAAGCAGTAATGGCAAGTTCTGGGATTTTATCGCTAATGGCATCTAGTTGTGCTGCAATACCAGTAAAATCGGGAGCAATGATTAATTGTAAATTGGCGATATCATCAGCTAGTTGTTGTCTGAGTTCAAGTAAGCGGTTATCACCAATTTGCTTTATTTTATCATCTGCGGTCTTTAATAGGGCAATAGCCGTACTTTTGTCTTTTTCTAGCGTAATTTTGTGCTCTGCTAATTTAATGAAGTATTCGGCTTCGGCTAATAACCAATCTTGTTGGCGACGGCCAGATAGTTCTCGGATTTTCTCTTGCGTTGCTGTTAATGATTCGGTCAATTGGGTAATTAATTGCGCTTGTTGCTGAATCAGGCGTTGATTGCTGGTTGCTTGTCTAGCGCTTTTTTGAGCCGTCAATCGGCTCTGCTGCGTGCTTTGAAGTTGCAGGTCTAGTTGCTGTTTTACATGACTTTGCATGTCATCCCATTGTTGTTGTACAAAGTATTGTTGATAGGCTGACCAAGCAATACCGAGTAAAGCCAGGAGTGACAATATGATGGCTGCAACCGGTAATAATTTGACTCGTCTGGTGGATTGGCGACTAGTGGTCATTTTGGGTACGGGTTTGGCAGAAAATAGCGAATTTTTGCTTTGGGTTGTGGTCGTCTGTGAATTTGATGGCGTTGTTGATTTGGTGGCCGATTCAGCTCTTTCTTGTGAACTTTCTCGAGAACTTGCCTGAATACTGGCTTTACTATCGGAAGATGTATTTGGCTTTGCGGTTACATTCGATTGATTGGATTGAGTTGGCTTAACCGTTGTTGTAGTCGCTGGGCTATCACTTGATTCCGGCAAAGTAATACTGCTGACGTTTTTTCTCGATTTGTCGGACGACTTGGAGTTACCATTTTTGCTGTCTGGCTTTTTGTCGTTTCGGTTATTTTTATCGTCGTTCATTTAACCTGTTTCCTCAATACTCATTGCATTAATTGCGCCCCCTTTGTTAGCTGTTTGCTGCTGGGGTTTCTATCGCCAAGTTGTTATTCAATTGCGGCGAGATTCGCTAAATTATCGTTTAGCTGTATCTGTTTTATGTTTCTGAACCAAACCTTATTCTCCAAGGTACGACTCAAGGTATTCTTTTACGCATTGTACCAATTGTGTGTGTGATGCGCCCGCAGATACGGCAACTATTGTAAATCCTTTTTGTAACGCCAATTGTTTTAGGCGCTCGCTACTGACCACAATCGGTGTGCGATGCAGGTAATCACTGGATAGTCCAAGTATACGATAAAGATTCTCCAGCGCTTCGTAACTTGTCACTATCCAGATAGGATGTTGCTTTTGTTGTTCGATAATCGCTTTTTGAGAAGTAAAGTCGGGAAGTTTTCGCTGATAGACATCTAGCGTAAGAACTTTGGCGCCTCTTTGTTGCAAGGTTTGCGACAGGGTGTTGCGTCCACCAACACCCTTAATAATTAACCAGGATTGCCCGGCTACCGCTTGTAATTCAGGAAGATTAAGTAAGCCCTCACTATTCATTTGTAAAGGAGAAATAACTGATTGACTAATATGTTGTTGTAGCGAACTTGCTGTTTTTTCTCCAACGGCTAGCCAGTATTTGACATGCTGGCATGACTCGTATGCGATTTCTAGTGGTATTGATTTGCTATCTTTGGCGGTATTGCTCGTGGCGTAAACCTCTTGGTCGGCAGTATGAGGCGTGAAGTTACCATCGACTAGTGGCGAATTAAAAAAATGGGCTACCGCATTGGGGCTAATGGCAATGACGCCATCAATATTGGATAGATCGGGCAGTTGAAAAGAACAGGCTTCAATTTGTAGTAAAGGCTGGTGAGAGACGATAAGTTCAATGCCCAATTGTTGACCTACTTGTTGGAGCGCCGTAATAAGCGCATCGGCTTGGCCGAGTGGGCGTGTCACTACCCAAATATGCTGATTTACTTTGCTCGACAGTTGAATTTGTGCCGTTTGACGGGAGTCGCTCACACAATCACCTTTGTTCAACGAAGTTATTTGAATAAGTTTGATTTTTTAAAGCCAACATAATAAACGATATTAAGCATAGCTTGTATGATTAAGTGTACCAGAGGCTGGTTAAAGCGTGAGTTTACCGATGAATACTCTGTGCGCACAAATGACAATAATTACTTAATATTTAAAAATCCTGGTTAAAAGTTCATAATAAAAGCTTCAAATAAATGAGATGGTGTTTTACCTTCTGAGCGGTAATTGAGTTGAATAAGGAGTAAGTGATGATTGAAAAAGCGCAAACGAATGAAAATACTTTAACTCACAATAAGCTAATGAATAAAATTTTGAGTGGTGGATGCCATTGCGGTGCGATTCGCTATATTGTTACCGGAGAAGCAATCGATAGTGATTATTGCCATTGTCATGATTGTCAAAAATCAGTGGGCGCGGTCGCTGTAACCTGGTGTGATTTTAAATCTGAAAACTGTCAATGGCTTGAAGGTAAAGTGAAGGAGTACCAATCGTCAGATAATATTTTTAGAGGGTTTTGTGAAAATTGTGGTACTAGTTTAACCTATCGACATAAGGATTATCCTCAGTTCACCACAATTGCCAGCGCCACTTTAGATGATCCAAATCGGGTGGCACCTAAATATCATATTCATACTGCCAGCCAGCCAGACTGGTTAGTGATTGATGATGCGCTCGATAAATATCCACACGCACGCAGTTAATGATTAAATAATTGTTTGTTTCGAGACGATTATGATTAAAAGAGGTTCTGGTTTATCCAGAACCCCGTCAATTTGATGCAGTTAATGACAATGCTTATTGTTTAAAAATCACATTCTAGCTGGAATTTTTGCTGAAATATTACGCGATTTTCATCTAAATTAGAAAATACATCTAGCCCAAAATTAAACCTGCCATTTGGATGACCCGGAATATTGCTGCTTAGCCAATCGGTCAGTGTCGAACTGACCTCGCTGGCAAAACTTTGTCCTCTGTCTGAAATAGTCAAATCAGTTGGTGTGACTAACAATACCGGAACCGTAATCGGTAAGGATGTATCTGGAATCAAGTAGGTATATTCGCAATGCAGCTTAATCATCAGCGTCGAAAAGTCTACTGTTTCACTTAATGCATCGAATAATGCACTCATGTTATCTTGCAATGAACGACCAGATTTAGCCGGATAATTTTTAGTACCAATTTCGGCGATGTTCAAGGTGGTATTACTGTTGAGTAATGTTAACAATTTAGTGTAAAACTTAACCAATGGTGTCTGATAAATAAAATGTTTATTGGTTGGTTGCCAGCCGCTACCACTGGTTGCCGGTAGTAATTCGAGATTACGTGTGATTAAGGCGCCACCCCAGGCATTTTGCAGATTTAAAATATCGAAATCTTCAAAAATCACTTGGCGATTTGGATTTTTATTCCGGTCAGCGTAAGTTAAGTAGCGCTGTGTTTGAGGATTAAAGTATTGCCAGGTGTTGGCTAAGTCAGAGACAGGCTTCGTTTGATAACCATTAATTTGAACCTGTGGCATGATGCTCATTGGGTTATTACCAATGGGCGTAACTTGAATTTGTAGATTTGGACTAGTGGCAGATTGTACTTCGCTCACCTGATAGTTTAATTCTACAGGCCCTTCATTGGCTTGCATTTGAAGTCCTTCTGCAAGCATCGACTTTTTCCTTGGATTGACCTGGTTCCATTGACCCCAAGCCGTTGCGACACTGCTGATGATACTGCTAAATGCTTCGACCGCAAAGCGTGCGTTGGTATAAATGGTGGTTTGGTCTTTCACATCTTTTGCAGTCAGCTGAGTCAGATAAATTTGTAAGTCTTTTTCAATCGCTGGATAAACACTGACAAATTGAGCCAGTTGTTGATCGAGAGCGCTCAATGATGATACCGATTTCTGATGAGGCGATTGATAATTCTCTGGGACATTCAGCTCAACTTTTAGTTCGATTGAATCCTGAGCGGCAACGGAGTTGACATAATTATATCCAAAGTTCCATTGGCGAGCTTCGGTCAGTGTTGTGATGGGAGAGACTGTTGGGTAAATGGCATTTTGTGCAGTGACTGATGGTGGTGTTGGATAAGAGCGCAGCGGGACCGGAATAGAAACTTTCCCCACATTCCCCATCGATGGCGCCAAAGGTATAACAAAGGTTAGCCAAGTTGAAGCCAGATAACCTTCAATTCCCGCTACCGTTTCAATTTGCTGTTCAAGGTGACTGACTTGATACTGCATATTACTAAAATCAAATTTTCGATATTCGGGTGTATCCTTCGCTTCAAATAAATAGGTAAGCCAAGAGTCACCTTGCGCCATTGGCAGCTTAGCCGTTGACAGTGAATATTCGGTACTGGCATCACTTTGCGACACTGCAGGATCTTCCCCCATCATATTGCCATACAACCTGGGTATGTAAGGACTTTGTGGCGGCTCATTATTTGAACCCTGCCACGAGGAGCATATGGTTGTTGGTGTTTGCACTGAAGTGGTATACCGATAAGCATTCGACAATTGAATCAGCATTTGCTGTTTCCATTTCTCTTGCGCATTTTCAATATTGGCCGCTGTTGATTGTGCTGGTGTTATAATGAAATCAATGGTGCCTTCTATTGCTTCGGCCAGGGCTTCTTTATCATTTAAAATTTGTTTTAACTGCTCTCCATTATTTAATAAAAACAATGGAACGGCAAAACCTGGCGCTAGTAAATTATCGACCGCTTCTAAAAATTGTTTTCCCCAGTTCTCTAAATCAATATTAGAAAATGATTTTTTAACTTCAGCACCATCAACGGGAAACGGTTGTCCGGTTTGATAACTTTGTACGGTTGTAGTCAGTGAAATCAGGCTGGTCGCAAGTGGAATGGGTGAGCAAAAATAAACCTGGCTGTTATCAAAGGTGTAACGAATACCGGATTGTCCTTGTGAATCAAAACGTACAAACCACAAAGGATGCGTGTTTTGACTGCCGTTACTGGATAAATCACTGGCAGTTGCCAC
Organism: Aliikangiella maris; assembly: GCF_040719265.1. NCBI lineage: Bacteria > Pseudomonadati > Pseudomonadota > Gammaproteobacteria > Oceanospirillales > Pleioneaceae > Aliikangiella > Aliikangiella maris. The sequence goes on from NZ_JBFDAH010000008.1 coordinate 29,764, forward strand.
TTTGAGTTGAATGCCAGCAGTCGGTTGATCTTTAAATGCATTTTCAAACTCGGATGCAAATGCAGTGAGTGATAATTGATTTGCTGTTTGTGCCTGATTTGCACCATTTGATGCAGGCTTTGACTGCGACTGTGGTTTTAAAAGTGTTTGTGCGCTACTGACGCCTGGCGCATCGGCAAATTGTGGATCAATGTTGTCAGTACGTTGTAATGACAGACTGACATTTAGCGGAATAGAGTCGGCATAGCTAGCAATACTGGTTGGTGTTACATCATCAGTAATCTGGTAAGGTGAAGGTATACCGCTGGGATTGGGAGCTGCCTGTCCGTCTGCGATCGTCTGTAAATAGGTAATAATGGGTTTTATTAGCTGAGTTAACAGTTGATTAATATCAATTTGACGTTGGCTGCCTTCTGGCGATTTTTGTGAACCATCAATTGAACTTTGAAAATACATATTGATGCTGCTGCTTTGTAATTGATAAGCGAGTTGAATGTAGGTTTGTAAATCAATTTTTGCCTGATTAATTGCGCCAGCATCACCTGTGTCATACCGAGAGGTTGTAAAATAAAAATTGATAACAACCTGAGGTAAATTCGTTGTTGGATTGGTTTCAAATAAATAATAGCTGGATAATGACGGCCATTGGGATAACGCAATCAATTGATCGGTATATAAAATATCCATACTGACCGGAACATATGCAACATCATTATCTGGAATATTCCCAAACATATCTTGCCAGTTGAGCTGCATTTCAACTGTTTTACCAATCCCCAAATATGGATTTGGAAATCCACTATAACTCTGCTCCGTTTGGATAAACTTATAATAAGGAATAACTGCTGAATAATTCCAAGGACCTTGTGGATCGCCGGTTGGTTCTTCGCCAGCCTGACTTTTAGCAATTTCTTCATCTGTCATTGGATTAGTTGGGCCATCAGGTAAGTAATTTTTATAGACTTCAACCGAAGGCAAACTAATACCGAGTAAATTAAATTGATTTTGTAAATATATTTGATCTTCCTCTTTACTCGGCGGCAGTGACTGAGGATTATAGTCTCCCGGATTTTCGCGCACTAACTCATAACCAACACTGCCTGTAGGAATAGTTGGCACAGGAATTGTTATTTCAGGTGATTGAGCAAATACCGCTGTTTTAGAAGGGTCGAGCTTGTCGAGCGTAACAACGCTGTTGATAAAAGGTTGTGCCACAAAGTCTTGCAGGGTGATAACAATTTGAACTTCTGCTATACCGTTTTCATTAAATAAGTAATCAGGTAAACCTTTATTATCATCGGTTTCATAATAAAAATAAAAACCGCCCGACCGAACGATACTACATTCCCAAAGTTGGGTAATAAATTCTGCGGGTGAATTTAATGTATTAAATTGTGGTTCACTGGATTCTTCACTCACCGCTAGTAATAGCATTGACGGTGGCGGTGGATTGGTTTCTGTTGACAAGTTTGCTTTAATAATTGCACTACTCAACTGACCATTTTCAGAAGAAACATAACCCGCTTGACCTTGTGTTGGATCGGGTTTCATTAAAAATTGTATTTGCTTAAAAAAACGCTGATTAACATTGGTGCCGCGAGCGGTTAACAAATTAATATAACTGAGCATTTTTTCCAGCAGATCAATGCTGGCATCGTTGGCACCAATTAAATCATAAATATTGGCAGATAATGGCGTATTCGTTAAATCTTGGGCACTTAAACGTCTCACATTAACACTAATATTCGTTGACCAGAGCAAGTTCGTCACTTTTCCTCTAATGGTTTTATCACCTTGTCGAGTTAGTGTTTGTAAATCAACCTGAATGGCTTGTCCCATATTTTCATTCATGGCATCAATAAAATTAGGCGGCATTTTCCAAATTATCGGAGAGTTGTTTGAACCACTAACCAGCTCTCCCGGATAGTTCCAAATAGCTTCCCCACCAAGTGAAAAATTTTGAGGGGTAATATTGCAATTATTAATTGCTTTGGGATAACTGGCTTGAATAGATGGTGCTAATTTGATTGTTGCTGTATCAATTATTCGCTGAATTTCGTTACTGTCAATCGTGACTGATAATTGGTTATTTGTCGCATTAGTGAGTTTTATCCAGTCTGCTTGTGAATTGATTAAATTGAGCTGGTATTGATCGCTGGTTTTAATACTATCGGGTATTGCAATCTGTTGTCCTGTTAATACATAAAGTGGTTGTAGTTCACCAGTATTGGCATCGGGCGGTACTGGTAAGCGCATTCCATGTAGCATAAATCTCGAAGCCATACCGCTTAGCTGTTGACTATTTTCGGTCGTTATTGCACCGTCAACCAATGCTTTAACCGTCGATGTTGCCTCACCTTTTGCTGTCAGATAATCAATAGCAGTTTGTAAAACCTGCTTTGCAATTAAAGCAACAAAATCAGTCAGTATTACTGTTGGCATAGAAAGATCGGGTTGCTGCTGATAGTCTGGATTTTTAATCGGAATATCACCGCTGTTAGCATAATAATTGGCAGTAAGCTGACTTTCATAATCGACGGCCAGATTAGCTAGAATATTGCTCAAAGTAGCGATATAGCCGGTATTACCTGTCATTGATTGTGTCGCAAAATTAATTAAAGGCCCTTTGGTTTGATTAAATTCCGTTTGCATTTGTAGTTCAGGAAAAATTGGAAATACGCTGGCCGATAAATCTTGAGATTGAGCATCATTTACTGATGTTATTGAAATGCTAAAGAATTGCTTCAAGAAATTCTGAATATCATGATTATTCTGATTTAAATAATTAAATGGTGCCTCATTGTCGGGGCGAGTTTCGAAGTAAGTTAAAAGCAGTTTTAATTGGTCATCAGTGATGGTTTGGCTTTGTATCCAACTTAATGTGGTATTTGCTTGTTGAGCACCAATGACCGCATTAATGACCCAATAAAGTACCCCCTTGGCAATGGCCGTCATGCCATATTCAGTATTGTTAAACACATTACTACCGGTATTTAAATACAACATACCAACATATTGTGCTCCCTTATTGAGACCATTATAAGATTCACCCGAAATAGTTAAATGGGGTGAAAAATAAAGATCTAATCCATAGCTGATATTTGAATCATCAATTGTAATTGGTTGCCAATTTAACATGACTGGCTCACTGGCTAAATCCGGCTCAGCAAAATTCATTAAAAATGCTTTTGATGACAAATGGCTGGCCTTATACCAAAGAGAATCTTGTGGATGATCGTGTCCAATGGTAAACGCTGCCTGAATTGTTGTATGAAAGCTTAAATGAATCGTAATTTTAAAGAGGCCAAGATTTATGCGGACGCTTAAACTGACGCTGACACCTGCTTCAAAAGAAATAGGAATCGACATATAAGATTCGACAACCAGAGTGGCGGAAATATAAGCCGTGATGTCAAAACTGGCCGATATGATGGCAAAGTTAACTTGTCCATAAATTCGACCAACCAACGCCAATGTGCCCTGAAATTTATAATAATGATCGATCTCTTTATTTAATGGGGCTGGTAAATTTGGGTTAGGTGTATAAGTTGCAAAGGTTCCTTGAAATATACCAACTGCAGTTAATGAAAGACCGGCACTAAGTATCCCTTTGTTAATGGTTTTTCCGACACCAAGATTAAGTGCAATACCGGCTTCGATAACTGGGTTAAACACGCCTCTATTGCCCGTTGCCGGTAAGTTAGTTGCTGTTGCGCCACTAAGATAACCAAAATAAAACCCACCTGAACCAAGAAAAGGAAAAACTTGAACGGTAAATGAGCGAGAAAAGTCGCTAATACTTTTAGGCCAGCCAATATCGATATAAAAATTTCCATTGGTATAAATTTTAAATCCAATGTTAGGTAGTGTGATGGAAACTTCGCCAAACTCAAGTTGACGATAAGCCTCGGGTAATTGCAGTTCTATTTGATAAACGCCAATGGAATCATTAATTTTTTTATACAAAATTTCAAATTGAAGATTCGCCAGAAATTTTGCATCTTTACTGATACTAATTAATAAACCATAAAGATTAGGATCATTAAATACAAAAGCCAGATTATAAAACTTGGCAACAACAAAATTAGCACCAATTAGCCAGTTACTGTTTTGATTAAAAATTAAGGCGCCGCCACTGGCTTTAACGGGAATCGTATTGGGTTGATTATTAGTATCTTTAAAAGCACCTGACATATCATCAATTGCTTGACTGATGGAATCAATATTCTGGCTACTTGCCAGTTGTATATGTTGTCCCATGCCCAGAAACTTGAGATCAAAAAACTGACTACCCATGCCCGGTACAGCAGGCATTTGTTGAACATTACTGCCTTTACCTGCCAATGCTTGAGTTGTTGGATCATCTGCGGTAATCGTCAGACCTAAAAACTGGCCTTCAAAACCAAGAAAGACACCGCCGCTATCTTTGGTTAATGTGATATTATCAATATTTAGAAAGCCGAGATCGATTTTTCCAGCATAAACTAATTCAAATTTAACACTGCTGTCAGACTTTTGCTTGATGTATTTTAGTGATAAATTATCGAGATGAATACTGTTGAGCAAACTCCAGGGTGATGATAATTTAAAGTTTCTATCAATACTTTGAATTAAAGAACTCAGCATTCCACCTAAAGTTTCATTTTGAATCGTTAAGGTAATGACACTTTGTTTGCTATCTTCAGTATAGTCAGCTCGAATTTGCTTCCATTGTAAATATAATTCTTTGCTACCTGCGGCTGTATCGAAGACATATCCGGCCTGAAAGGTTAAACCTAATAAATCGACTACTCCTGAAATTTTTCCATTGAAAGTTTCATTTTGATAGGTCACATCGACGGTTGCTTGCAGAGACGCACTAAAGCTTTGATAAACCAGTTGCCAGTCGGTTGTACCGATTACACGATAAGATTTTTTTACACTTGAAATCGATGGTGGAATAGTTGCTTGAAATAAAATATTTGATATTGAAAGGGCGCTACCCCCGTTACTGACAAAGGAAGGTAAAGGAACCGTTAGTGCCTTAAATACCGAGTTGAGTAGCGGGATTAATTCTATTTGCTGGTCCGGCAAGGTACTTGCACCAAATTGCCAGCCTTCCTCGGTGCCTTGGTAGTTAACACCGCAACTTAAGTCGAGCCCACCCGATTGAGGACCAATGTGAAAAAGACCGGCAAGAGTGGCTTTATTTAAACCTTGTTGCCTACTGGCCGCCATTTTAATTTGGGTTAAAGTAAATATCAGTGAATTATTGATATTAATAAACTGCCAGTCTGTTTCGATTTGACAGCTTAAATCATAATTTTTTTCCGCCGGGGCAATATCAATATTTAACGCCGATATTTCAGATTTTAAATCAATTGAAAAGCCCGGTAAAAATACATTGACTAAATCGGTTAACTGAACGGTGCCTTCGGAAAGTGTCGCAGTTGCACTAAATGTAGGTAGGTAAACACTGATTTGTAAATTATTTTGCGAAGCTTTACCAATAGAAAAATTACCAGTAATAACAATAGCGGTTGAACGCGATTGTGTATTTCCTGGGTTGTTAACCGTCGCAAAAAATTCTAATCCGGTAACTGTTAGCTGAGGAATTGGATTCCATGTTTTATCTGGATCGGCTGCGAGCGTTACATTAATTTGTGATAGGTTTTTATTTTGAAGATCATAAATAATACCGATATTTTGCAGGCCGATATCATCAAACGTATTAAATGGTGCAGGCATCGTTCCAACGATATTGACACCACCTAGTAAACTGAAAAAATTTGCTATATTAGGGTAATTCTCTGCAAAACTGCCGGTGAGTATAAATTGTTGCCCACTACCTGGAAAACTTGCCGTTACCGCCAGCGTTTTTCCTGCGTCAATAATTCCATTCATGGATGCACTATTCACAGTACCATCATCACTGGCTTGAATTGTAAAGCCGGGCTGCGAAATGGCAAACCAATTGACACCGTCCAGCTCCCAGGTTCCACTCGAAATTGAGGCATCAAGATCCATTAAATATTGATTGTTTTGCAGAGTAAAGCATAATGAATTGATCTTGCTTTCAAATCCAAATGCACTGCTGGTACCCGCGATGGAAATTTTTGACTCATCTTTAGCCAGTACAATGACAACATTATCGATTTTTAAACTATTAGCCACCAACATATTTAGGTAAGTAACAATATTGCCATTGCTGATCGCACCTGGAATTAAATTCAGAGTCGTTCCGGTAACATTGGCCAGCAGTTTGTCATAAAGTTGCTTGATTAAACCATCACCACCAATAGTGGTTGTTCCCTTTTTAGAAGGTGCTATGGGTTTTACAGATTTAGTTGTCATGGGATGCTTTCTCCAATAAATGAGAATCGATATCCATAGAAGCCGGAAAGTGTTTAATGAAGGTGTAAGCCATAGCACGAAATGCTTTGTCATTCACTTCGTCATGAAAAAATAAACTTAGTTGGGTAAAGTAATCGGTCAATGGTGTATTGCCATTGATAGTTTGTACCATGAGTTCAATCATATCTCCCAGAACTTTTGCCTGACCATCAATCATAGTTTTTATATCGGTTTTTAAACTATTGGTGCATGACCACATAAAGGAAGACTGTTCGACAAGTATTTTATCTGTAGTTAAAGGAAAGTTGGGATAAATCGGTGTACTGAAAAGCTTTTTTTCCTTTCCTTTACCTCGAAAGTTAATAGGTTTTTTGGCGCCTGATGCTGTATTCATTTGTAAATAGGGTGTACCAACATTAATTGCATAATTTAATGTTCCTTTTCCCTCTAGAATTGACGGAATTGAAGCGATAGAGTAAAAATAATTAAAAGCATCGACCGGCAATGATCCCATTTTTAAAATAAGACAGCCGCCTTGTGCACTAATTTTTGCATATTCAGTGGTAAAGTTGGTAATGTCTGCAATTACAACTTTGCCGGTTAAATGTTTTTTGATAAATGCATTTTGAGTTTCATTAAAGGTTGTTGTATCTTCACCAGAAAAATAGCTTTCTAATTTTTGGTAACTAACATTGGTTGGATTATCCATTACCGCAATGACTACTGGCAATTTTAAACGGCTGTTTTCTGGGTTGAGTTCTTTGGCAATAAAAAGACTGGTAATATAGTTAAACAAAATATTTAAACTAAACGCGGCGATATCGTTAGTGCTAATACCGTAAAATGGTGAAAAGTTACATTTGTTGGCACTAATTAATGTTAGAATATTGCGGTAGGTATCAAGACTTGCCTTTTGTGGAGACTGACTAAAACTTTCCCAAAAAGCGTCATTTACCTGGGGAAAATTAGTATACAGTCCACGTAGTGCACAAAAAGTTAAGCCATCAACTAGTGGATTAGTCGATTCTAAAAAGCTTTCCAGATTTACTAAATCATTCGGTTTTGATTCGTCAGCAGGAAAACTCCATATACCATTTGTGGTTGGCCACTGGAAAGGTTGTACCATTAAAAATTGTGAAACATTTAAGGGATAAGCATAATTAATTGAACCTTGATCCGTTCCACCACTGATACCAAAGGAAGTTTTTGCCAAAGAAATTTTCTGAAATCCATTAGTTGCTGGTTTTAATGCAATAAAGCTGATTTTTGTTCCATTAATTGTCACCGGATCAGTTGGCTTACTTGGATTAAAGCCCGGTATAAGAACGGCGAGTTTATCAACCGTTAAATTACCTTGTGTGCCAGGATCATAGGTAACGATAACATTTGCAATAGGCTTTTTAGTGACAACTAATATTTTCTCCATTAAGCGCATCATGAAATTAACGGTGCTTGCCTGATGACCTCGCCCTGGTGAAGCCGAAACAAATACGCGAAATTCACCAAATGCATAAAGCTTATTACAGAATAAATCAACATTGTCATAAAAGTTTGTCGTTGCTCGCTCGATAGCGCTATCGACTAAATTTTTTACAAAGAGCTGAACAAAATTTGACATCACAAAATCTCCTAACCATTTTTCACATAGGCGCCATACCAGCCTAGACTTTCTGGTGGTGCAGTTGTTGCGGGATTGCCAAACAAAAAGAAACCAATATTGCCTCCAGGAGGAAAGCTTAATCCTAGTACCTTAAGTGCGATATTATTGAGTTTCATCAGATAAGATTTATTATCATCAGCGACACTGAGACTTAAAGAACCGATATCAAGTTTTAATACACCTTGTAGACTAAGTGCGGGTGCTTGTGGATTTACGCCGGGTAGTTTTAATCCCGCCGAAACACCATTACCTCCAACATTCCAGGCAATCATAAAGGTTGTATTGAATCCTGCTGAGCTGGCCAATGAACCGAGTGTACCCATATTGAGTTTAAAGGTTAGCGCATACCAATTGCCGTTGACTGCCTGTTGCTGTTCAAGTGATGGAAGTGATAAATTCAAGTAACCTTGTGCATCAGGTGAATTATCTTTTGTTCCCGAAATTAGACCATTTAGTTGTAATGGAAAATGTCGATATAAACTTGACGAACGGGAATAACTACTGCCCAAATCAAATGAAATACTTTCAATATCAAAAGTGAACACTTGGTTAGTTGGTGTGTCGAGTGGAAATGATAAATCTATATAAAGATTAGAAAAAGCAACGCCTTTATTATTAAGCGGTGTATTATCTTCATTGCCAAATGATAGCAAGTCCATTCCACTTAGTGCATAAAAATTAATATAACCAAAAAAAGAAAAGCGTGATTCTACTTGGCCAGCTTTTTGTGTATCTTGTGAAACTAATGTTACAAAGTTCGATTTTAAAATTTCAACGTCTTGAATAATATGACTATTTAGCTTAATAACATTATCGCTGGTAGCATCAAATGTATAAGCGGGTATACCATTATGATTTTCATAAGTCCCTTTTAAAATCTGTAGATTCGCACGGTTGCTAGTGTCGACACTTTCGCCAAACAGTTGATTAATTGTTAAAGCAATATAGCTGTTAAAGTTAATAATTCTCGAATTTTCAAAAGCCACTTTGAGTTGTAGTACGCGATAAATATAATTGGCTGATGTATTGATGGGAGCACTGCTTTGATAGCGCTCTATGTCGCTGTTATAGGATTGAAATGTTGTATCTTCATAATTAATTAGACCAAACAGTGAACTGGTAGGTTGCATGGTCAGTGACTTACTGTCACTTTTGACAACACTCATATCAATACCAAAATGGTGTGCATTAAAGCGTGATAAGTCGATACCTGCTAATAGCCCTTGTAGTTCTTTAGGAAAGTTGGTGAGAGAAATATTAACTTTTAATGCCAGCATACCTTGCCAGTTTGGATCGGTGACTATTTGAGAAAATTTATAATAGTCATTATCATGTTGCTGTTCATATTTATTAATACCTTGCTGAATATACTCATTTAGCCAGGAAGAAATGTTGGGTAGTCCATTTTCTGTGGTATTGTTAAACTTATCTGGTTGTGTCCAGTATTGAATGTTGTTCACTCTTTCTTGAAGTGATTGATCACAAAATTTAAAAATTAAAATATTGTTGTATTGTCCATAGGTGTTACTTTGCGGCACTTTAAATTCAAATGGCCACTCTTCTATTTCCATTAAGTTGTAAAAATCACCGAGAATTCCATCATTATTATAAGTGACAACTAAAAATAGTTGATTGGTTTGAAATGCAGATTGCAGTTCGGGAGTCAGCATACTGAAATATAAGTTATAAATTGGCGATAGTGTCCCTTGACTTTGTAAAAACTGATTACTGGCTAACTGCATTTTCTCCCATTGTGCTGTTGCTGGATTAACTTCAAGATAAAATCCTTGCGGGCTGGTAGATTGTATTGGTGGTGTTGTGTCTTGATTAGTTGAAGAAGGTTGTGACTGATGGCTATTTTGTGCGTTAATCAGAGCATCAGCAATGGTAATTTTTCGATTGGGGGATAATATTTGTTGTTCAAATTGGGCCGCGTTAAACTTGGTGGGAAACTGTGTATTCTTTCCATAACTAACCATCGGAAAATAAATAATATTTTTATGTCCGCTAAGTGTTCCTGAATTTGCAATAAAATAACTTAAAAAGTTATCGCTGCTACTATTGGTATATAGTGAGCTGCCTTGTGGTTGGGAATGATAAATTATGGGCACGTTGCTATTGGCTGATAATACTCCAATCCAAGCGGTTAAGTAATTTTTTGATAGCGGTGTTTGCTGCTTATTCGCACCAATATTAAATGTATTGTTGCTAATTGGATACTGATTAATATAAGCGGCGCGATTCCCCGAAAAGCAGATGAAATCTCCGTTAGAATTGCTTGTTTGTGCTGTAATTGAAATAGACTCAGTGCCAGACAGCCCACAAATCAATCTAAATTGATTTTTTTTGTCTAGATGTTTTTCATCGTCATTACTTACCGCAGGTATAAAATAGCCGGTTGGAATAGTGTACCAATTATCCTGATGGTCATCTGGTGAACGCTCAGAGAATGTTAATATCGCACTCGATACCGATGGAATATTTGCACTACCATTGGCTGAGCTGAGATCAATATTCGGGATAAAGCTAATTGGTATACCATAATCAGAACGAAAGTTTGTTGCCAAATTGGTTGGATAAGTTTGATTCGTGTTTTTATTTTGATTTAAACCGATTAATGCCAGATAAGTATTGATCGCTGATTGATTTAATAAATCTAATGGGTTAATACTGGCTTGAGTTAGTATCAAATCATTTTGGCTTCCATCTTGAAAACAAAGATAATTTATTTCATTAAGGCTATTGTTATTAGAGAAAAAATATTTTTGCGAAACATCGAAAGCTTCTAAATCTGTGCCATGATTCAGACCCACTATAAAGCGAATTGCACCCATCACACAGCCCGTTAAAGGAATTTCTACATTGCTTTGAGGTTCGGTATTAGAAGCAATATTATTGGCACTAAGATTAATAAATTCAGGCATTGGGGGGCCTGAAATAATAAATCGATTATTCACCGTATCTAGATCGACTTCAACGCCCGTTCCTGATGCAAGTGATAAAGTTATAAAGTTATTGCCAAAGTTAAAGTTATAGCTGGTTAATAAAGTAAATGAAGAGCTGCTTTTGGCCTGTAAATAGATCAATTGAATATTTTGATTTGAAAATGGATTATCTGGTTGCTGAAACCACACTATTGCCCCAGCTTGATAATTCTTTTTGATTGAGTTTAAGTATTGATAGGCATTAGTAATAAATTGACTAATATTATTGGGTATTGATGCTGCAAATAGATAATAACCCTGATATTGTACAGTTTCCGAAAATTTTATCGTGCTACCAGGTTTCGGTGTCTTATCGGGTAGTGTTTCGGGTAATAGAAATGCACACCAGAATTGACCTTCTGGAGCCAAATAGATTTGGTTTGAATCTGAACTTTGGGTAAATATTAATTCAGCCATAATAACACCATTTTCTCAAGTTATTGATTTGGTTATGATGTAATACAGCTTAATTTTGAGTTAAAAAAGAATTCTACTTTTATGTTTTATGGCATTTTAATTTGTAGTTAGGGTGAAACATACCAGCCTACCAAGTCTCCAATAAAAGTAAATGATTCGTTATTAGCTGATACCGAGTAATGAAAATTGCCTGATAATGTAGAGACTTCTGGATAAACAGCCAGATTTAAGGTGAGTTTTCCTTTTGCATTGGTATTAGCTAACTGAACATCAAAATTATATACTGTATCATCCTTTACTAAAGTGTGAACGCCGACTAATTGGGTTGCCAGGTATAAAGTGCAAGTTACCAGTTTTCCATTAGCATCAATTTTGTACGTTACTTTTAAATCACCAAAATATCTTTCACTGCTTTCACCAGGCTTTAAATAAACCAGTGCCTGAGGCTCATTGGCAGCCTGGTCTGCTATGCTGTTGACGCTGATCAACAGTTGTCCAACGACCAGCAATGATAAAAGAAAAGCTTTCAGAGGCAGAATTCGAGTTAGCAGTTAAAAGCACAGCAGTTTACCTAAAAGTAAACTGCCAATTAAAATGGATTCAGCTTAATTTTTTTTAATTACTCCAAGAACAGATCTGTTTGCTATATGGTGCAGTATCAGCACCTTGTTGATTAGTGGCATTACCCACAATAGAAACCTGTCCTTCAGTTAAGCCAAAAGCGGCGTGAAAAGTAATTGAAGAAATTTGTACAACTTGTTCGCCAGCTTTATATTCAATATTGGTTGCCGTTGGTTGTACTGGACTTAATGTTATTGTGCCTAATAAACCCGCTGCTGTATTTATTTTTACCGTTGCGACTTGCATATTATCGACCAGATTCACTGTAGTACTTGCAGTAACACTGTTTACTAATAGAACATTATCACAATTGACTGGGTAAGACATGGTGCTATCCTTAATTGGTAAGTTAGTGGACATTAAAAGCTTTGAAAAACAGCACAGCAAAATGGTAACTATGGCATTTGCTAATCTGATTTTCAAAACAGAACATTTCTCTTGAAACTGCGGATCCGAGTCTTTAGGTATAGTTTGTAATAGAATATTGTCAATGAGTATTTTAAAAAGTATTCTAGTTTTGAATATTTTAAAATTGACTCGATTTTTAATTCTGATCATTTTTGACAATAGATTTAAATGAGAATAAGTGGATGTAGAGGCAGAGTGGGATTAACTAACGATTAAACTCATCTGTTTAATCTAATGTTAAGAAGAAAACCGGATTAAGCTAGCCAGCTATTCGTTTCAGTTGACTGGGCGTCGTTCCGGTCCAGCGCTTAAATGCTCTTCTAAAATTGGTCAGATCACTAAACTGTAACTTTCTGGCAATGGATTCATTAATATCACCTTTAACGAAAACTTGAAAAATAGCCTGGTGTGAATGAACTTGATCGATTAACTTTTGATAGGTTGTACCATGTTGTTTGAGTTTTCTTTTCAACGTCGCTTCACTGAGCTCTAAAATTTCAGCAACTTGGTCTTGTTTCAGTTGATAGTTTTGGCAAAGCTGATAAGCAATGAACTGCAAAAGCCCTACTGAGGATGATTGGTGAAACAAATCTCGACAGACTTTTAGATTTTGCATTTTAAGCAGACGACTGCTATCGTCCAGTGGTCGGCTGAGCCAATGACTGTCGATAACTATCATCATAAGAGGTTGATTAAAATGAAGCTGTTGTCCAAGATTTTCTTCATAATCAAATATATTGGTTGGTCGCTCAAAGGGAAAATAGAAATGGAAAGGCAACGTTTTATTCATACGCCATTTGCAACTGTTATGAATTGCTGTAGATAAAACCTCTTGAAAAAATTGAATATGGATATTTTGTGAAATAGCAGGTGATATAATAAAGTAAGTTTTTTGTAGATGATGTTCGATATTGAAGTATAAATAAGGGAAAAGACTAAGTTGAAAATAACGAAGTAATCGAATCATCTCTGCAAAATGACAAGTGTTCATAAGTAATTGATTTAAGTGATGTCGATTTCCAGGAAAAAGCCGACGACCAATTAAAAAGCTCAAATCGTTTCCTGGTACCATTTTTTGTGCATTTGTAATAATTTGAAAAATTTGCTTGCTACTGATTTTAATATTTTTTTGATTTAAATCCTCATAAAAAATTTGACTACCTTTAAGTAACTTATTCGGTTCAACGCCACGATTTTTTGCCAGATCAGTCATGATGATAGCCATGTGGTGGCTATCAATTATTTTTTCGTTAATATCAAACCAGTGTTTATTCATGCTACTCGACCTTGTGATTTGTCTTGCTTTATGATGGCCATCTGTGAATTTAGTACATGATATAAATCATTTAAATTTTCAACGTTTTTACTGTCTGCCAGACTTATGCTTGCTCGATGATAAAAGGCTTGAGCATTTTTCTCAGGTTTAAATGCCAAAGCGTTTATGGCGGTTTCTAATTGATAACTGATTTGTATGGCCTCGCCATAATGAGTGTCTGGTAGTAAGATAATAAATCGGTCTCCCGAGTAGCGACAGGCTAGATCGGTTGTTCTCAAATTCATTAAAATCAAGTTAGCAATTTCTCGTAGTAATCTATCTGCTTTAGTATCACCAAATTGACGTACAAAATAATCAAAATTATCTACATCAACCATGAGCAAACAAAATCGACTGCTATTATTTGACCGAGCCAGCTCCATTTGAATTTGAGTATGCATGTACTGTGCACTATAAAGTCCGGTTACATAATCGCTTAATGCATGTTCACGATAATATCGTTCGCGATTTTGTAACTGTTGATTGAGCATGATTTGTTCATTATGCCAATGATAAAGTGCAATACTCATTAAAATCATACCGATAGGTGCTGGAATTGATTCATACGCTGTAAGCCAAGTGTGGTTAGCAGGATAAATTAAAAATTCATCGAGTAAATCAAGCAGTAACGAAATATGTAAAAACAGTAGTCCGTAAACCAATAGGCGAGTAACTCGCCCAGCCGGTCGACTGATTAAAATAGCTATGATCCATATGAGACTAATTAAGGCAATACCACCTTCGCCAAGAATATCCGAAATTTCTATCTGTGATGTCGACTTAAACGAGCCAATTGAAAATGTAAGAATGAGGGTCAGCAATATAAAACCACAAGTATTAATCAATAATTGGCGATGTAGTTTGATTAATTGAAAACTCATATTGGTAAGCCTTGGTGAGTTTTGTATTATTATGTAATTTACAAAATGTCAGTTAATTTAGATAAAAATGATTATTGAGCTAATTAATAACATCAAGCCTTCTTAATCTAATAACAACATAGTTACTGTGACTTTATTTAGTTCTAATCTAATCACAATAAAAGCGATACCTTAAACTAACCATTGCATGATGACATTGCGTAGTTTGGTTGTTGTTAATCATAGATTAAAAAAGGTTTCGACAGTCTTTAATAAAATGATAACTGAGTGTATATGAGCCGTACATTTTTTAACAGGGTTATATTAGCTCAAGAGATTGACAAGAATTTTAAAAATAGCTGAAGATATTATTAAAAATACCGCAACAATCGATTAATTAATCAATTTAGCAGAGTCTAATTAGCTCAATTTAAATGATTTTGATATCGGAATAATCTAATTGCTCAGTAATTTTACCTCGCCTACCACTAACTGAAATATGTGTGTCATCTTTGGCCCTTAATTTGTAGCGAAAATATGATTTCGTACATTTTAAAGTTAATAAAAGTAGTACCAATATAAGCGCGCTGGAGAATTTAATGTTAGGTGGTAAAAGTATACGGGTTAACGCAGTTGTCGCAGCCTTGGCATTAGCCTTATCGACATCTGTTTTGGCAGAAAGTGAAATAGTTGGTAAAGTGTCTGATAAAAGTGAAAGAATATACTTTCAAGGTGCTTTAATCAAAATTAAAGAGTTGGATTTAACTCAGGTAAGTCAACGCGATGGAAGTTTTCGTTTTAAAAACATACCGTCTGGTCTATATACATTAGTTATTCACTATCTTGGCGCCAAAGAAGCTGAATACCAAATTAATCTCGGCAAAGATAGTGTTATTCGAGATATATATTCAATTGAACCGGTTGATAATGGATTAGAAGAAGTTATTGTCTTGGGGCAAAGTGCCAGTCAAGCAAGCGCTTTAAATCGACAAAAAAATGCACATCAAATTAAAACTATCGTTTCGTCAGATGCCGTTGGTGAATTTCCCGATCAAAATATTGCAGAATCTTTACAACGACTGCCCGGAATGTTTATTCAACGAGATCAGGGTGAAGGTCGCTTTGTTGGCATTCGGGGAATTGATCCAAATTTGAATAATTTAACGATTAATGGCAGTCATATTCCTTCTCCAGAAAGTGGAGTACGTAGTGTGGCGATGGATGTTATTCCAAGTGAATTAATTGGTAGTCTTGAAGTCAGTAAAACTGTGTCGCCAGATATGGATGCTGATGCTGTCGGTGGTTCGATTGAAGTAAAAAGCTTAAGTGCCTTCGATCGTCAAGAAGGCGGATACAGTATTACTGTACAAAATAGTTACAATGAGTTGGTAGACGAAAACAGTCCTAAAATATCGGCGAGCTACTCTGACATAGTAGATTTATCTAATGGTCATCGTATTGGTATTGCAACGGCAATTAGCTATTTTGAGAGAAAGTTTGGTTCATTTAATATAGAAACAGATGGCGGCTGGGGAGAATTTGAGTTTGAAGATGTTAATAGTGGTGATGATGTAAGTGGTTTTGCTACCGAAGAAATCGAACAACGAAATTATCAGATTGTAAGAGAACGACTTGGGCTGGCTCTTAATCTGGATTATCGAATTGATGATAACAGTTACTATCTTCGAATTTTACAGAGTGAATTTTCTGATGATGAGTATCGATTAAGAAATGAATATAAATTTGATAAAGGACTGATTGAGCCTGAAACCTGGAATGCGGTTACAGCGAATTTCTTTGATGCAGAAATGGATCGGGATACTAAAGATCGTTTTGAAGAACAAACCATTACCTCGATTGTCGCTGGCGGTTTGAATAGTTGGCACAACTGGTTAATTGAGTACAGCTTTGGCTATTCCAAATCGAGTGAAAAAGAGCCTGACCGACTCGATGTGGCTTTTGCTGGCGAATCATTAAGCCTTGTTTATCAAGCTGATGGTGCGATACCTAAACTCGCACAATCTGATAACGCGCATGATTTATCTGTTTTTGAAATGGATGAAATTGAATGGGTTAATAATTTAACTGAAGATAAAGAAACCAGTTTTAAGATTGATTTTTCTCATGACTTCGTTTGGAATAACTTTAATAGCCAATTTAAATTTGGTACGAAATTACGTCGACGCGAGAAATTTAATCATGCTGACATCACCATTTACGACGGTGGGTTCGGCAATGTAAACGCTGCTGATTTTAGTGCTAATACACCAGTCTGGAATCTTGGAAAATTTGGTCCAGGATTAGATAGACGCAAACTTAAACAATGGTTTATTGACGTACAGGATGGTTTAGACGTTAACACTTTGGATAGTCAAATTGATAGTCAGGGAAGTTCATTCATTAGTGAAGAAGATATTAATGCTGCTTATGTTATGTTGACTATGGATATTGGTCAGTGGAATTTGGTCTCTGGACTACGTTATGAAAAAACACAGTTTTCAACTACTGGCAACAAAGTTGAATTAGCGATCAATGAGGTTACTGATGAAGAAACAGTATCGGTTAATCCATGGCAGGTCAATAAAGATTATGACTACCTTTTACCCAGTATAAATGCAACTTACCAATTTAATGACAAATGGCTCACTCGATTCGCTTATAGTCAGACTATTGCCAGATCGACGTTTGCTGATTCAGCGGCATATCAGTTAATAGAATCTGAAACGGTAGCAGAAGAGGGAAGTGTGGTAACTGAACGTAAAGCTGAGGCTGGTAATCCACAACTGAAGCCATATGAGTCAACTAATTTTGACTGGGCTGTAGAATATTACCCAGGTCAAATCGGATTATTATCCGCGGGTGTTTTCTATAAATCAATTGATAATTATATCATATTAGCAGAAGTTCAAAGTGATGAACCCAATAATCCCTGGAGTGGCTATGAAGAAGTCGTACAACCTATTAATGGTGGAAAAGTTGACATTCAAGGTTTTGAGTTTAGCTGGGTGAAAAATTTTCAATCAGGTTTATTGATCAGTGCAAATGCAACCTTGACGGATGCCGATAATGAAATTCCTAACCAGGCTGATACGGTTGCTAATTTAGTTGTTGGTTATGAAACGAATCAGTTTAGCTCTAGAATTACCCTAACACATAAAAATAAAGCATATCAATTTGATGATAATGATTTATCGGTTTATGAAGATAAACACAATCAGGTAGATCTGAGTGTTAAATATTTTCTGAATGACAAATCACACATCTATTTGAATGCAATTAATCTAACCGATGAACCTTTCTATTTGTATCATACTGAGCGTCTCTATAATTATCAGTATGAAGAATATGGCCGTTCGTATGAAGTTGGTTTTACTTGGCGATCCTTTTAATTAACTTGAGAAATAAGGCTCAACAATTGATGGTTGAGCCCCTAGGCTATAATCAAGCGAGCGTTTTTAATGGAAAGAAAGTACTGGTTTTTAAATTTTCTACTTTGTTTTATATTACTTCCTTCTTATTGTTTGGCAATAGAAGATATGGTTGCTGTAAAACAAAAGAAATGGTTAATCATAAGTGACAAGGAAGGATTAAAATTAACAGATCAAGCGAATCAAGTTATTTCATACTATCCCGGAAGTTACAAACAGGTTGATGCCTATATTATTAATGATGATGCGAATGAAAATTTATTTATAGGCGCACTAAATTCACTGACCAATGGGATAGATTTTTTCGAAGTGAAAAATAATCAACTGATTCGCCTTATCACAATATCTGAATTAAATAGCGCTCTTGAAGGCTTTTGTTTTTACTATAATCAATCGTTGGCAACCTTGGATGTTTTCTTGCTGAAAGATCAAGAACCTGTCGAGCAAAAAACAGTGTATCGAAGCTATTTAAAATCAGTAGTCAATCAAAGCGTTAGAACGATTCCATTTGTCGGAAAAGATTCTCGATGTAGTGTCAATTCTAACGGACAAGTACTTTATATTGCAGAAGAAAATATAGGGGTCTGGCAATTTAATGCAAACGCTGAAACACCACTTAAAAAAAGTTTGGTTTGGTATAGTAGTGAAGCTCAATTAGAAAAATATCCCATAAAAAAAATAGAGTTTGTTGATTCTATTGGACTTGTCATTTTTCAAGAAAATAGAAATGTATTAACTTTATTACAAGATAAAGCAAGTAAACCTATTTCGATATTCATTCCATTTGAGCAGCCAATAGATGAAAATTTTACCGCACGTTTTAGTTATAATAATCGATTGACTATTCATTCATATGATGAAGAACGACTAGTTTTTAGTAAAACCGTTAGTAAAAAACAATTAGCTAACGAATCAACAGTCAATAATTTAGAGAGTAATTTTTTTACTGTAGAACCAACGGCTGAAACAACACCCGTTGTAAACTGGGGAGATGCTGCTGATGATCCTGCGGTATGGGTCAATCATAAAAATCCACAGAAAAGCTTGATTCTTGGGACTAATAAAAAGTCGGGATTATCAATCTATAATTTGGATGGCAGCGAACAGCAATATATTGCTGCAGGAAGATTAAATAATGTTGATATTCGTCAGGGGCTAGAATTGGGGAATAAATCTTACGCGGTAGCTGTTGCTAGTGAGCGTAATCAAAACGCGATGGCTTTTTTCTTGATTGATGAACAAACTCGTCAGACTACCTTGATAAATACTGTGGTGACCGGACTTGATGATGTTTATGGAATCTGTCTGTATCGACAGAGCCAAGATGAACAGCTGTACGCCATCATTAATGATAAACAAGGAAAATTTAATATTTATCATATTGCGGTTTATCCCACATCTGTAGAAGCTCGATTAGCAGGGCAATTTAGTGTGATTGATCAACCAGAAGGGTGTGTGGCTGATGATCGACGTGGAATTTTATACATCGGAATTGAAGATCATGGTATCTGGTCATTAGATATTAACGCTTATTTGAGAGAAAATGAAAGTTTGCAACAGAGTTTCCTAGAACAACAGAATCAGCTACAACAAGATACAAAAAATCAACTGAATCCAAATGTTATACCGCAAAAACTATTTGCCGTGAATGAATTAGTTAAAGCTGATATTGAGGGACTGGCACTCTATCAAACTGCAAATCATAATTGGTTGATTGTTTCTAGTCAGGGAAATGACAGTTATGCGATTTTTGATGTTAATGAAACGATGAAATATCTAGGTTCGTTTAAAATTGTTGCAAATTTAAAACAAGAAATAGATGGTGCGTCAGAAACTGATGGTTTGGAAACCGTCAGCTTTTCATTGGGAGAAAAATATCCAGATGGGCTACTTGTTGTTCAGGATGGAAGGAATGTTATGCCGATGGAGCGCCAAAACTTTAAATTGGTTTCCTTTAAAGTTATTTTAAATAATCTCAAAAAAAAATATTAACATCTCATGAATTCTGTAATCACCACTTTATTTATTAAAGGGTTAGCCTAATATAATAGACATTAATTTAATGTCAGTATGAGCGATTAAAAATCGTGACGGCAAACCTTGCGGAAAAATTACAATATTTTTGGCAGTTAAAGCGCTGTGAGAAGGTCTGGATCTTTATTTTGTTTCCACTCAGTGGATTGATTCGGTTAATTTCATTAATCATTCCGCTGGGCTACTTGACGATAATGCTTGGGAGAAAGCAGTGTCAAATTCCTGAGCTGGTAGTTAATTTTATACAGCTTGGATTTGCCAGACGCATCGGGCAAATTATTGATATTATGGCAAAATACACGCCATGGAAAACGGATAGTGTTGTTCGCGTGCTTTTAGCACGAATATTGCTAAGTTATTATCAAATACCGCATGTAACCTATCTGGGATTGAAAACTGATGAATCAAACCCTAATTGCTCGATTAGCGGTAGTTTGAGTACACAAGGATTGTACTTAAAAAGAAAAATCACGTGCGCCTGGATAGAAGTTAGGCAAACCCACATTACCGGACTACATCTGATCGATAAGCTGGATGCTATCGATTCTTATGTTGGAGAGACAGCATTGAGCTCCGTTATTGATGATTAGTTAAAGAGTTTTTGGATTGAAAAAAATAACAATTTTTTATCTTTTCAACTAGTATTAATAATAACCTTTCCTATTAATACTGACGTTAAGATAACAAAAAAATGAACCAGTTAACTATTAATTCTATTATTCAAAAAAATGAAGATGTCGTTGACGCTCAAATTGACGACGGTACAGTCATGCTCGATGTTGAAAGTGGCCATTATTATGGTTTGGATGCTATCGCAACTCACATTTGGCAAATAATTGAACAACCCCAATCAGTCAGACATATTTGTGACAAATTACAGGCAGAATATGACGTTGCTGAACAACAATGTCAGTCAGATGTTATTAGATTTTTAAATGACATGTTAGATATCGATAAGGTTTGTATTGTTGCAACTAAGTAGTCAAATTTAAATATCGTTGCTTTAGATGATGATATATAGTCACTTATAGTATTTTAACTATTTGGTTTGTTAATAGAATATATGCTTAAGCAATTTCGGCAGAAGCTAAATACCGCCAGACACTTGAGTGGTTGGGAAAAAGGCTGGTTTGTTAAATTATACTTTATGAGCGGATTGATCCGTTTAATAACAGTTATTTTTCCTTTTCAACGAGTTTCAAGATATTTGGGAAATTATCATCGTAATTTTCAAGTCTCAACATTGGTGTCAGAAGAACAGCTTGTTACCGCCAATCAATTTAAAAAAATTATACAGCTCGTATGTCGTTATACACCTTGGCATTGTCACTGTCTGGTACAGGCAATTATAGCGGCATATTTTTTTAAGCATTATGAAATTCCTTATGTTTTGTATCTTGGCGCTAAATTAAATCGTGGTCAGGATAAATTAAAAGCACATGCCTGGTTAATGATAAAAAATCAGATAATTACCGGTAAGCAAGGTTATAAAGCCTATCGAATTGTGGGATGTTATCTGAGCCCATTAATTGTGGCTGCTTGAGGGGATGGAATTTTATACTTGATGTCTATTAATGTTAAACACTTATCTTCTTTTAATGAGTTATACCTTACATTAAAAGCGGTTTATCTGTTTTCACCACTTAATTTTTTTCAAGTACTCTCTTACATGATTCTGCAAGCAGCAACTGCGGGAATAGGATTAATGTTGCTTGTTCCCTTACTTGATGTGATTGGTATTACTCATAACGGAACACCGGGAAATATAAATCAACTAGTCGGTTCTATTTTTGAAAATTTAAACATACCCTTAAGTTTAATAAATATATTGATATTATATGTTGTTATTATTAGCTTAATTGCAACGATTCGTTATCAGTTATTAGTTTCTATTGCTAAATTGCAACATTCTTATATTAGTTATTTACGAAATGATTTCTATCAAAAACTATTAAAAACGCGTTGGCAATTTATTGTTAGACAAAAGCTATCTGATTTTAATAGCGCTTTAATTGGACAAATTCAAACCATTGGTAATGTTGCTAATTTACTATTAAATTTGATGAGTCAACTCTGTTTGTTTGTTTTAATGGGGATTATCATGATGATTTTTTCCTGGCAGCTAAGTTTCATTGCTTTGCTAATAATGATGTTACTTGGATTGACATCCAGACCATTGAATGCACGAGTTTATCATTCGGGAAAAAAACAACTTAATGCTTTTAAAAGAATTTTTCAACTTCTTAGTGAGCAACTGAAAAACTTGAAGATAATCAAGATATTTTGTAATGAAAATTTTCATGCAAATCAAGTTTACCAAGCCAGTGTTGAACTAGAAAAACAGCAAATTATTCTGGCTAAAATAAATGCTTTAACACAATGGATATATATGGTTTTTGCGGTAGTTTTATTTAGTTTAATTTTATATATATCGTTAGTTTTACTAGAAATATCTGTGGCGAGCAGTATTGTCTTGATTATTATTTTTTCTCGTCTCATTCCCCATATGACGGCAATCTATAAAACCTATCAAAAACTCATTCATCATGTACCCACCTTGCAAAACATACGAATTCTCGAAGCACAGTTTATCAATGAAAAAGAAAGTACTATTGTTAATCATCGCTGCTATGAAGGTGAAGAAGTGGGACTTCAACAAAATGATGATGTTGATATTAAAGCGCTTGAATTTAATCATTCTATTGAACTGTGTCAAATCAGTTGGCAATATAACGAAAATCAAAGTGTGATAAAGGATTTAAGTTTAACTTTAAACAAGGGTGAAATGTTGTTGATTAATGGATTATCTGGCTCTGGTAAATCTACGTTGGCCGATATATTCTCGGGGCTTTTATACCCATTGCAGGGAAAAATCAAAATTGATGGTTGTCCTTTGCTCGTTTCTCAGTTGGCATTATGGCGAAAAAAAATTGCCTATGTCACTCAAGATGTTTTGTTGTTTCATGCAACAATTCGAGAAAACCTGCTATGGGGATGCAATACGACTATATCAGAAAACAAGATTAGTTCGGTACTTCATCTTGCTGCGGCAACTTTTGTTGAACATTTACCGCAGGGACTTGATACCGTCATTGGAGATAATGGCGGATTATTATCTGGTGGCGAACGCCAACGATTGGCATTAGCAAGAGCCTTATTGCATGAACCAGAATTATTAATTTTAGATGAGATAACCAGTCATCTTGATAATAAAAATACGGAACAAGTCATTAGTACAATTAAGCAACTGGTCGGTAAATTTACCATCGTACTCATTAGTCATGAACAAAAAGTCATGCGAAGTATGGTAAATGTTGCATCTATTAAGATAAATTTATGAATGTTTAAACATAGCTAACTTATCAAACTTTAATGAGCAATAAAACTAAAATATTAATAAAAAAAATTAAACGAGTTGCTTTTAGGCGTGTACCTTACGGTATTTTAAGTTGGCGTTATTTCTTAACTGAAAAGAATAAAATGGTAAAACAACACCAAGCGTGTTTTATGTCTATTTGGAAAAGTCGTTCTGGAGTTCTCTGGTATCTTATTATTTTTCTTAATTTTGGTCGGTGGTATTTGTTCTCGGGATGGCTAGATATTTTTCGTCTTTTAAACAAATGTGGTAAAAAACTTTCAAAGAAGCATCAAGTATCCAGAACTCGACAATGTATTCAATTATTCGTCTTAGTTTATGGACATACTATTCCTGCAAAATTTTATTATTTGTACCGACTTTATCAAATACCTGAGGTAAAATGGCTTAGCTTTGTGTATACCCATGAACTACCCTATTGGCATGAATTATTATCACCGAATAGAAAAGCGCAGTCTTTATCGGTATTGGCCAACAAGGCGGCATTTTCTCAGCTTTTATCCAAGCTTAAATTACCAACTGTTAAAACTTATAGCATACTGGCACCTTATCAGTTTGACGAAAAAATATTATTTTCAAAACGCGATCTCTTCATTAAGCCTAAAATAGGAAGTCGAATGGAGAATTGCTATCGATTAAAATATATAAATTCACATGATAAATATATGCTAACAAAGTTAGCTAACCAAACTGTCGAAACTGGAAAAATTTCGAATGCAATTCATTTAACAGGAAAAGAGTTTATTGGAAAAGAACTCATAGGAAAAGAAATCTATCAGAGCGCTTGTCAACAAGAAATGCTTATTCAACCGTTACTCTATAACCATCAAGCTATTTTTGAGTTGGTAAATAACAAAGAAATTGCAACTGTAAGAGTGGTAACTAAGTGTTTAGATGAGCAAGTTGTTGTACTATTTGCTGTTTTTGAAGTGCCACTACTAACCAAAAATTCTCATTTCTCCGTATACGATATCGATTGTCAGACTGGTCTGTTAAAAAACATTTCAAATTGTTTAACGGATAATGATTGTTCTATTGATGGCCAGCGGCTACCCGGCTGGAACACAATTGTCGAACTAGCTAGAAAAGCGCACACTGCGTTTATAGATATTCGTTATATTGGATGGGATTTTGCCGTTGCCACAGATGGCGTAAAACTATTGGAAGGAAACTTTAATTGGTCTGTGGTTCCGCATATGGTGACAATTGATATTAACAATGAGTTTTGCTACTAATGATAGCTAGCACAATCTATAGCTTTTTGTTATTTAATAAATGCCGATTGATTAATCTGAAAGGACGAAATAGGTAATATAAAAAGAATAACTTATTAGAGCGAAGTCTAAAAGATATAAAGTCTGCGGTAGTCGGCTTTAAGTAAAAAGATAGGTACTTTATTTTTTCTGTTAAATTTGAGGTGAGGATTAATTTCATTTTTAATTGATTTAATATAGAATTCAAATCAGTTTCTTTCGTCAAATTATTAAAGTAACTAAAATATTGATTTATGACTAATTGAAGTTTTTTGTTATGGTTAAATATTGATGATATCTCTATCGGTAATGCTATTCTATAAATAATTGATACAAGCACCCAGCTACAGATCAAAGCATTAAGCTCACCGTAAGCAGTGGCTTTACTAATTAATTTCTGTAAGCAAAATGATTGACTTTTTGTGTTTAGTTGAATTAAGAGAACGATATCGGTTAACCATTTTATTCGGTGGAAAATAGAATGACTGGCATGAGCACAGATATAGATTAATTCATCGTATTCATCATTAGTCTGGTTGAGTAGTTTAGGTGTAAGTTGTTGTGAAAGTAACGAAGAGTCATTGTTTAACCTAACATGTAATTCGACGACTTGATTGCCCTTGTATAGCACGATGTCTTTTATAAACTTCAAATATTTTTCTCTTTGATATTTGTCAAAATCATCATAAGGTAATGCTCTAAACCCTAAGGCTTTGACTGTTTTATAAGCCTTTAAAATGTCCTTTTCATCGATCAATAAATCTAAATCTTTTGCATAACGCTTTGTGATGTTTCCAAAGAGTTTTTTAGCTAGTGGATAGCCTTTTAAGGTGACTGCTGATATTTTGTTTTTTTCTAATGCCGAGAGTATTTGGCTATTGATATGTGTCTGGTCGAGAATTTTATAGTTTATTTTTCGATTGATTTCTGCCAGCCTCTCTAAGAATGAGGATGGAAATAAGTGAGTAAAATATTGCTTGATATTAAGGTAGGTACAAGGCCAGGTGCGATGATAATTAATTTTTGCTAATAAATTGTCGAAGTCGTCGACATGTTGGATTAATTGATTGCACTGCTCTATTTGTGAGGCATTTAGTTTTGGCAAGTTAAGAAGTGCCAGTAAAGTAATCTCTGATAAATGAGGATATTGATTTGTTTCTATATTATTTGCATTCATTTTTATCATAATGTAGATTGAAACCTTCAATTAGGCACTTCAACTTAGTTAATTATAGTTCAGTCACATTGCTTTTGGAAAAAATGAGAGAAGATTATTGTGATTGATGAGAGCAGCATGCGACACTTTTATCAAACTTGTTTGGTTCGAGTGTTGACAGATTTTTCTCTTTATTTTTTTGTCTAAGCTTTCTAATAATAACTAGCAAAAATGATAATGTCAGTCCAATTATATAGGCTACTAAAACACCACTTTTGGGAAAATGAAAATATTGTTCTTCTGGCGTTCTGGGTGAAATAAACGTTTTAAATTCAGGGTATAATATTGGATTGTTTAATTGTTCTTGTTGGATAATGTCAGCCAATAGTATATCAATTAATTTAGTGATTTTGATATTTTTTTTAATGTCTTTTTGCTCAATTAGTCGAGATTTTCTAAGTATTAAATCTTGCTTTTTTTGTTGATAAAAATAATCATTAGTAAATGTAATCCAATTAGATAACACCATACTACCTTGTTTGGCATCCGGCCATCTCAAGGTGACTTTCATTAAATTATTTTGATTGTTGTATTGAACAAATAATGATTTTTTGAATTTTTTAACTACTAAGTAGTCTTTAGGTATATATTCATTTGCAATTTGCAAGTCTTCGTTTGGATTAAATATCCGACGTAGTAAAGAGCGAAAACCATAGCTTTGTTTTTTTTGCCAAGTTTGATGCTCTGAATCCCATTGCTCAGCAAATAAAAGGGGTTTTAATTGAAATTTTTCGATGAATTGAAGTATAAATTGATCTGTTTGTATCATTGCAATTTTTTGTTGTTGGCTGAACGTGACCTGTTTTTGTGATGAAAGATATTGTCTGGCAATTGATTTGCGTAGTGCTGGATCAAATTTTTTAAGCGATATGTTTTTTGAATCAATGAGTGGCGTGCCAGGTAATGTTAGCAATGCCGTTATCTGATAATTTTCACGAATATTGACTAATATTATAATTAAAATACAAAACATTGATGGTGCCAGAAAAATAGTTAGCTTCTCTTTTATAGTAAATGAAATTTTCTGTTTATCTAGTTTCATTCAATTCTTAGATCTAATACGGATTTATCTCATTTTGTAAAAGATTTTTTATAAAATCTTTCTCTCAGAATTATGATACGATATCTTATTTGCTCATATTGATATTTTTCTCCTGTATAGGCATGGTAGAGCAAACAAGATATCAGAGTATTATTTAAAGTTTTCAATTAGTTTCTTGGTGGAAAAATACCATCGAGTGCAATACAAAAGTTTAAACTCAGTAAAGGTTGTCTATTTTCATGGGGTTGACTTTCACCGGTTGTTGAAAACATCGAATTAGACATGGTCGTATTGGCTGATACGTTTTTCGACATAAAACTGATAATTTCCGTTTCGTTGGGATCAACGCCAAGCATATAAGATGGAGAAGGCTCGGGAGATGAGCCTAATTGTACTGCACCATGGACAACATGATCATGCATCGGAATTTCGTTTTCGGTTAAGGGCACAGTCGCGACTCCAGCCTTCTCTGCGATGGGACGATATGTCAAACCTGGGCCATTTCCCCAATGCATCGGTGATCGACCCCGTAAATCTGGTAGCCTAAAATTAGTTCGACCATCACCGCCATATAGCGTACCAATAATTGCGAATAACGCACTAAACTCGCTAATTTGTAAATAGCCACCATTGCAGATTGCCCAGTTTCTTGGAGCATAATTACAACCCCATATTCTGATTTCGCCAATAAATGGTTCGGACATGGTTTTTCTCCTAGTTGCGTGGTGGGTAAAGACCGTTTATACAGATGATAAAGCTGATGGATTGGTAGGGCATCATATTATAATGTTGTTGACTACCTCCTGATGAAGAAACGGTTTCACTGCTCATTGTTTGAAAACGTGCTGGATCAGTTGGAACAGATGTATAGGGCTGATCGCCGTCAATTTGCGAAGCGGGTAAATCTTGCCCGGGATTGCTGGATTGTGCGGATGACTTACTGGCCTGAATGGAATGGTTATGACTTGGAATTTCACTAATACTCAGTTGAACCTGTTCAGTTCCAAATTTTGAACCAATTAACCTGGGAGTTAAGCCCGGACCAGTTCCATAGTGCAATGGTATTCTGCCACGCATATCAGGAAGTGCAAAAGTTGAACGTCCGTCACCACCATAAATAGTACCAATTAATGAAAAAAGTGCATTGTAGTTGGCGATTTCAAGCAACGTGCCATTGCAAAATGCCCATTGTCTTGGTGGAAAGTTACCACCGAACATGCGAATTTCACCTAAGAATGGATCACTCATTAGTTGACTCCTTCAGACTAGTTACGCGACGGAAAAACGCCGGTTAAAGAAATACAAAAATTAACGACTAAAGATGGCTGCATATTGTAATGTGCTTCGCCACCACCGTTTTGAGTGACGCCTACCGGATTGAGTGCAACCAGATTGTCATCGCTTCCATAAAAGTCCGAGGGATTACCGGTACCTCTGTCGATTGCAGTAGCAAAAATAGCATTGGTAAAAGATCGAGAGTTACTATTTTCAGTTGTTCCTCTAATGATATGCGTGTGTGCGGCTAATTCCGCTGAACTGAGTGTGACATTTTCCTTACCGTAATGACTGCCAAGTTGATAGACAATTTCGCCTGGTATAACTGGATCAATATAATCACCAAAGTTAATGGGAGTGCGTCCACGTAAATCAGGTAATGCAAAAGTTGTTTGTCCATCCCCGCCGTAAGTTGTACCAAGTAAAGCGTACAGTGATTGATTTTGATTAATTGGTAATAATTGACCATCACATTTAGCCCATCCTCGAGGAGGCCAATTGAAGCCAAACATTCGAATCTCACTAATATAGGGTTCTGCCATGTTGCCTCTCCATTACAGTAGTTTGCTGTCTGATTAATAGGTCGATCGTTTCATCATATAAAAATTCGGTTATACTGCTTTGTGTTTATGCAATAGTAAGCAATAACGGGTATAAGAAAATGACTGATTCTGAATATTGGAAAAATACACTCATCTTCAAAAAATATACGGATGAAGATATTCCCTTTATGCTTTCATTATATGAGTCTACCCGCATGAGCGAACTCGCTGTTTTACCTTTATCAGAGGCTCAGAAAAATATTTTTATCGAGCAGCAGTTTTTTGCACAATTAAAGCATTATGTCAGTTTTTATAATAATGATTGCTTTTATATTCTCTACGAAAATGAACAAAAGATTGGTCGTCTTTTTGTAGATTACTCCTCTATCAATATTCGAGTTGTTGATATTTCTTTATTACCTGAAAAACAATGTCAGGGTTTAGGTAATTATCTATTTAATCAGGTTATATTTCCTGCCTGCGCAACGCGCGGTCGTGTTTCTCTACATGTTGACTCTACAAGTAGAGCCGTTAAATTTTATGAACGCCTGGGGTTTAAACAATCTGATAGCAAAAATATTAATAATGACTTTTATCAGCTAATGACCTGGCAACCATAGATGAAAATTTAACGATAGTATTAAACTACGGCTTGTTTTTTTCTGGTAATTACCGTTTCGTATTCGTTCTCGCTGTTAGGTGTTAAAAATAATTGCTTTTCACCAAACTCTGGATGCACCAAAGTGTAGGTTCCCTGTGGAATATGAAAGTCTGAACTACCCTGATAAATGACGGAGAATGCATCCCACTCATCACCATTTATTTGAGAACGTATAACATCGGTTATCACTAATGTTGCCTGATGATTGGCGTTATCGATAACGTTAATGACCTGTCCAATTAACGACTTCAAATTATTATAATTATAAGAATCCATGCGTTTTCCAATTAGCCTGATATTGGTTATCTTAAGCGTGTTTTTAATACAGCATAGACAATAAATCTCGCTAGACCAAAGTAATTTAATAAATGTGAGAGATTTTTTTAAAATCATTACAAATGGAGATTTCTGATTTTTTGTATCATCTTCTTTTATCTAATGCTTGATTATTTCTGGCAACCTTCTAATGCAATCGTGGGTCTCTGTTGCACCGCAAGTTAGCTAACAATCATGTTCTTAAGCCAATCATTAGCAATACAGTCAACAACTAAATGAGTGCGACATTCTGCAGAGCTATTCACCACACTATGCTCACGATCCGCATCGATGTACCACAGTTCTCCTGGAATCATTGGTACACTTTTCCCTGCAACTATAAACTGTGTACCATGCGGAAAACTAATGGGAATATGCAGTCGTGCTTCGCCGCTATTTAAACCGACACCAGGGTCGCGATGTGGCAATATTGAAGAGTAGCCATGTAAACGCATGAACCTTACTGATTTTATTGGGCACGTCATGCGTGACAATAGTCCTTTTATAGGTGGGTATTGATTAATAATAGGTAAATTAGTCCATTCATCTTTGCTATCACCACTCTCATGGGAAAAGCACTGTAAAATTGGGTGAGCATTTTGAAATTCTTTTTTTGCACGTAATGCAATCACGTCCCAGGAACCTTGATAAGCTTGTTGATTCACATGAGCTTGCCAATGGTTGTGTATCTCAAGTTGCCGAACGAGTAGATTTAATTCAACTATCGATAGAAAGTTCCCGATTCGTTTATAGGTCGGGTAGGTAATCTTAATAAAACTATTCATTAACTTATGGAGATCAATTTTTTTGACTATAGTTAAATATAGTCTAGATAATTAACAAATTAACAAATTAACAAATTAACACTATTCAAATTAATAGCGAATGGTCAGTGAATTAGAATATTTGATAAATAAACTGATGCTAGATTGGCTTAAGCTTTTTAACTAAGCTGATATTTCCGAGATAAAAATCTGATAAAAAACAAATAAGTTATAGATAAAAAGACAGGGTGTAGGCGATGCCGGTGTATTCAATTTTCGGGCTAAATATAGAAAGTGATATTCAGTTACCTGCTATTACGAGCGAAGGAACTGATATTCAAATTACAATTCGTCAGCAAGCTATTGACAATCAGCTATTTAATAATGAGCTTATTAAAAGTTCGCAACCTTCTAATAATAATCCTTATATTCCTGTTTCGTATCAGCAAAATAATGAGCTTTGGTTTTGTGTGGAAAATATTGCAAGTTTTTATGTCGGATATGGAAATTTAATTCTTTATCAGCCTGAGGAAGGCGCTGAACAGCAAGATATATTACTTTATTTATTAGGCACATGTCTTGGCATCATAATGCATCAACGTGGGAGTCTGGTATTACATGCAAATGCAATTCAGGTTGAAGATGGCTGTATTATTTTTATGGGAAAGTCGGGCCAAGGAAAGTCAACGTTAGCTGCTGGCTTTCTTCAGGCAGGGTGCTCAATTTTGACTGATGATCTAACAGTTATTAATCATAATATGCAGGTTGAACCTGCGATACCGCAACTAAAGCTTTGGGATGATAGTATTAAACGACTTGGAATAAAGCAAGAAAATGGTAAAAGAATCAATTTGCATCAGACAAAATTTAATTTTTCATTAAGTACCGGTTTTTGTAAACAAGCGCTACCGATTCGCGCAATTTATGAACTCAATGTTCATCAAGAGAATACTTTTAAATTTGAACGAATATTTGGTATGAAAAAGTTTATTCCCCTTCGATGTCATACTTACCGAAAGTTCTATTTAGCCGGATTAGGATTAACTAAACAACATCTTAAACTTTGTGCAAATTTGGCTGCTCAGGTAAATATTACACGCTTGAGTCGGCCTGCAAAGCCATTTATGCTAAATGAGATGATACAGGCTATTAAGCAAGACTTAGCTCAGCAGTTCGTCGCATAGTTCAATAATGAATAATGAATAATGAATAATGAATAATGAATAATGAATAGCAATTTAATTGAGTTATGGACTGTGTTTGATGAGTAGCATTCATGCCTGCCATATTTGGAATATTGAACAACATCGGATACAGCCGATAATTAGACGAATGTTGGCTTCCTCTGACTATTGGCAGCCCGATAAACAATCAATTTGGCAGAATAAAAAAAATGTTAAAGGACAAGTTGCTTTAGCCAAAGCACAATTGTTTAATACGTCAAATTCAATAGTAGACGAAGTTTATTCTTGTAAAAAAAATAACTTGTCAATTTGTGCAAATACTCGTTTGGATAATCGGAATTGGTTAATTGGTGAGTTGTCTCAACAGATTAATCAATGCGCCTTACAAACAAAAAAAATTACCGATAGTCAATTAATTTTAATGGCTTATATTCGTTGGAATAAATCATGTGTCAACTATTTTAAAGGCGACTTTGTTTTTATTATTTGGGATGATAGTTTACAAGCATTTTTTTGTGGCCGAGATCATTTTGGTGTGAAAAGCTTATTTTATGCTTTAACTGATGATGGCATAATGATTTCAAATGAGCATAATGCATTTTTTACCGCCAATTGGTTTAACAAAAAACAAATTGATGAGCAGTGGCTGATTGAAAAGCTGTGGGGGTTAGGGCCACGTCAATTGAGCTCACCATGTTCTGCCATTAAAACATTACCGCCAGCACATTGTATGGTAATTAATAGAGATGGTGTTTTTTTATCGCAATACTGGTCGCTAAAAACTGTTAATACTTGGCAAGGTTTATCTGAAAGAGATCTTATTATTGAGCTAAAATCAAGGTTCAAAAAAGCTGTAGAATCAAGAGTTTTAAGTGAGTATCCCATTGGTGCCGAGCTTAGTGAAGGGTTAGATTCAAATGGAATTGTTGGCTTTGCCGCAAAATTTATGCAGAATCAATCCATAATGACTTTTTCTTATCAATGTGAACGGCTAACAGCTGGTAATAGTAAAAAATGGGAGAGAACTTATAGGGATATTTTTGACATGATAAATTTACATAAAAATTTGCAACCAGTTTGGCATGATTTAAACTTAGAACAACAAAAAAAACTAAGTAAAGATTGCTTGAGTAAATTGTTTAACAACTTGGGGCTCGTTGTTCCTTCTCTTGGGTTAGAGTTTGTTCGGTTATCTCTGGCTGAAAAAAATAATATTCGCACATTATTATCCGGTTGGGGAGGTGATCACTGTGCAACAACTTATGGTGATTCATATTTTAATGAGCTGGCACAATCTTTCGAACTAAAAAAACTATGGAAAGTTTTGCACAAGAGATACTTGAGAAAAAGGGGGGGTAATGCATACGCTATGATAATCCAGTTGCTAATTAAAAACCACTTCCCTTATGCTTTTAATTATTATGATAAACAGTTTGATGGATTAACTAAATCGAGAAAACAGCGCGTGGCGTACCATTTTTTGAATAACCATTGGATTGAAAAGTATAACCTAAAAGAAAGTTTCTTAGAAAAAAATTTTCAAACTAAAAAGCTTTCTACTCGATCAAAGGAAAAATATGAACTCTTTAATACGAGTTTACAATACCGACTGATGACAATGGAAATGTCTGGGCGCCAACATCGATTGGAGTATCGATTTCCAATGCTTGATATTGATCTAGTTGAATTTGTGCACAGCTTACCCGGATATCTAAAAATTAAAAATGGTATTGAACGGTATCCATTTAGAAAGATTTTAAAAGGATATACGACGGAAAAAAATAGAAATCGGAAAAAATCAGATGTAAACCATCCGATAGTAACTCATAATGAATTAGCTGGTTTTAAGTCAAAATTTGAAGATGAGCTAAAAAATAGTCAATTGATTAAGCAATATAGCTGTCTTGATAAATTAAAGAAATGTTTGAGCGCAAATGACCCAATACTTAATAATAATTTAAGTTTTTTGTTAGATCTAGAACGGGAATATTATTTAGAAATGAATTTTGATAATTAGTATGTGGGTATGATATGCGAATAAAGAGTATAAATAGTTGTAGTGAGAATGATTTGTGGGACTATATTCCTCGAGATTATCTTGTTTTTAAAGGGCAGTTATTTATTGATTTTATTCGTATTAATATGCAAGCGGTTGATGAGCCATTTTTGTTTCAAACAGAGAATAAGCTAATTGAGTTGAATGCTGAACGAAAGCTGATTGCATTTCAAAATTTACAGTTAAAAAAACTATTAAAACCTGCAGGTTTAATATTTCATAGTGCGCGATGTGGATCAACTTTACTGTGTAATATGCTGCAATCAACGGAGAAGTGTTTGGTAATAAGAGAAAGTGGATTAATTAATAAAATATTTGCAGACACATTAATTGATGAGGATTGTCGAAAGTGGTTATATCAATTAGTTGTTCATTTTTA
This sequence comes from Aliikangiella maris, assembly GCF_040719265.1. Lineage (NCBI taxonomy): Bacteria > Pseudomonadati > Pseudomonadota > Gammaproteobacteria > Oceanospirillales > Pleioneaceae > Aliikangiella > Aliikangiella maris. The sequence continues at coordinate 63,887 of NZ_JBFDAH010000008.1, forward strand.
TTGTCTTTATGCCTTGAAAGAAAAGAAAGCCTGCATTATTAAATTTACCAGTCATTCAAGCCTTAATATATCCTGGTTTCATAAACCTTATGCTAAAGTGCCATGGGTATACTTATTACGAAAACCAGAAGATGTTATTCACTCATTAACTAGCAAGCCTGCTGGCTGGTGTAGTAATAAAGTTTTAAAAAAGAGCTTTCGATTAAAACATGAAATTTTACCATATAATAAATTAAAGCAAATCGAATTGCTCTTAACGCATCAATATCAAATGATAATTGACTATTTTCAACAGTTTAAAGGGTTGATTGCTGAATATGAAAAATTAGTTTTATCCGATCTTGAAGCGTTTAACCAGATAACTAGATGGTTTAACGTTAAACCGAATGATGATAATAAGCGTATTCTTCAGTGCCTTTCATTTAATGCAAAAACTGGGGAGAAAATGTGTCTATATCCTATTGATGTTAATAATCAAAAAGATAATTCAGAAAATCAAAAAGAAAGAGCCTTATGTTATGAATACTATCAAAAAGTCTGTTGTCTCTGAACAGTCTTTACTTGAAGGTTTGATTGAAAGTAATAACGATAAGTTTCCATTGTCGGTTAGCTATTTAACCAATAAATTGCTAGTTAAAGAACTATTAAAAAAACTAATAGAGCGAGTTGAATCTAAACCTTCAAGTAATATATTTCAACAAATTGTCAACTTGAATCGATGTGTTGGAGATTTTTATTCCGTAAAAAAATATCTGAAAAAATGGTTAAGCATCTATCCTTATGACAAAAATGCGAATTATTTATATAGACTATTTATAAAAAATAAAATCGATCAAAGAGATTATGATACTAACCAGGTAAAGCCAGCATCATTTAAAATATATTCAGAATTTTTAAACCGTGCTGAGCACGACTATTTTATTAGTAAAGTCATTCGTCATGAATCATCATTTAAAGATGATGGAATTTTTTATGGCGATCGCTCTGAAATAGACAAAACTAAGCGATACACAAAGTTTTTTAAATTGAATGATAATGAGAAACAATTGTTTATTAGGAAATTAGCACCTAAGGTTGATGGTTTATTAAATAATTTTTTACTTGAAAAGTTGGCGATAAAGGAATTTGAATTAAAGTTAACAGTACATCCCAAAGGCGGATTTTTTCATATTCATCAAGATGGCTTCTATAAAATACGAGGTGGTGTACGGGTGCTTAGCTGGATTTATTATTTTTATAATTTACCTAAAAATTTTACGGGAGGAGATTTGATATTGTTTGATTCTAATTGTAACAACGAAAATCATCAGTATCATCAAGAAAGATTTACACGCTACATACCGGTTGATAATCAATTAATTATTTTTCCATCTCACTTTTTTCATGGGGTGACACCCGTCGATATGCCAGTTTCTAATTTTATATCATCTAGATTTGCTATATCTGGACATATTCGATTTTAAATTTTCATAGATTAATTAGCAATAATCAACTAACTTTAATAGTGTAAGAATTGATCATCAATTAAAGAAAGTTTTAAACTCAGTGTAACAGGTGAAAAATAAGATGAAAGATATCGATGATAAGATTGAGTTAACTAAAATGAAGGATGCAATACCGTCTAATAAAGCTAAAATGTGGAATCCACCTGCTGTTATTCGGTTAGGAGGAGAAGAAACTCGTGGAAAGCCTGGTAATTTTGATTCAGAATTTGGCGTTGATTTAGCTCCATCATAAGATTTTCTAAATTGTAGATAAAGGGGAACTTTACCCCTTTACACACACGACTTGCTTTAAGGTGTGCACGATTTCGACCAAATCCTGCTGTGCTTGCATAACCTTATCAATATCTTTATAAGCCATCGGAATTTCATCAATCACCGAGGCATCTTTACGGCATTCCACACCGTATGTCGCTTGAATCTGATCTTCAATAGTAAATTGCTTTTTCGCTTTTGTACGAGACATCACTCTGCCAGCACCGTGAGAACAACTATGAAAACTATCTGGATTTCCCAATCCTCTAACAATATAAGAGCGAGCTCCCATTGAACCTGGAATAATACCTAATTCCCCTTTTTTAGCACTAACTGCGCCTTTACGGGTAACAAAACAATCTTTACCAAAGTGATGCTCTCTAGAAATGTAGTTATGGTGACAGTTAACCGCCAGTTCGTCGCATCGAAAAGCAACCTTCATTTCTTTTTGTAAGGCTTGTATCGCATTGGTCATCATTATCTCACGATTTATTCGTGCAAACTCTTGAGCCCATTCGACTGCTTCAACATAATCTGCAAAGTATTGCGTTCCTTCTTTGAGGTAAGCCAAATCTTTGTCGGGTAAATTTAGATTATGTATTTGCATGTCTTTTTTCGCTAACTCAATAAAATAGTTCCCAATTCGGTTTCCGACACCTCGACTACCTGAGTGTAACATTATCCAGACATCATTTAACTCATCGAGACATAATTCTAAAAAATGGTTTCCAGTCCCCATTGTTCCTAAATGAATAATATGATTACTCTTTTTTATAGCGGGATGCTTTTCACAAATTTTGTTAAAGCGAGTCTCTAGTTTTTCCCATTCGTCAGTGACTAATTGTGGAATGTCATGCCAAGCACCTTTGTCTCGATTACGCCGACCTCTCGCACTGGGTGTTCGTCCATGTGGAATCGCTGATTCAAATGCCGAGCGAACGGAAAAGAGATTATCTGGTAATTGTCGAGCATTTAAACTGGTTTTAACCGCAACCATTCCGCAACCAATATCGACACCAACTGCAGCAGGAATTACTGCATTGACTGACGGAATGACGGAGCCAATGGTTGCGCCTTTTCCCATATGAACATCAGGCATTACTGCTATGTGAGAATGAATAAAGTCCAATTTAGAAATATTGGTTAACTGTGTTTTCGCCTCATCCTCAAAAGGAACGCCATTAATCCAAGCTTTAATTGGCGTATGATTTTCTATTGCAAAAGTTTCATAATTGATTTTCATGTTAACTTCCTTTATTGGCCAAGCCAACGTATAAAAAACTGATTGATAGCGTGATAGTCTTTAATGTTTTTATCTAGAGTCTGTGCTCGCTGTTCAATATTATTTAGTTCATTTTCAATGTATTTGTTGAGCATTGGTTGAGCCGGTTGATAATATTTTTCATCTACCGATTCCTTAATAATCAGCAACTCTTCAATTAAAGACCGCACTTGTTTGTTATCACACATACTGTTTAGCAGTTCATTAAATTGCATGGGGATCTTGGTTAATTTTTTCTCAAGCCATCGCATTGCAAATAATGGACGCAATACATAAAAGTATTTTTTTAATCTTACTGTTGATTGTTTTAAATGCTCTCGATAGTTATTTTTAGCCATGTGTTGATAATGATAAAAACATGATCTGGCACAAAAATATTTATCAGATAAAGCATTTGCTTCTTGCTTAAACCCTTTGATATTGCGATAAACTATCGGTGATGAAATCCACTCTAGCAAAGTAGGATTGGATTTTTTCAATAGCTTGAGCGATTTTTGGAGCTCCCATCCATTAATATCATATTCATCAACAATCGGTAGCTCAATAACATCTCGTTGATATTCCTTGTCAACTTGTAAATACCATGCTGGTTGGTGAGCATAAATAAATCGAATATCATAATCGCTATTAGGTGAAGCAAAGTTCCATGCTCTGCTTCCTGATTCACAAGCATAGAGAATAGTTACCTGATATTTCTCTTCTATTTGTTTTATTTTTTCTTGAATAATTACTGTTGTTGCTTGACTAGGCTGACTGTTTCTTGTTGTGCTCATAATAAAACTCTTTTTTAATAAGTCAGGATGAAATTTTGATAAATAAATTTATGATAGTTGGACTATTTTTATCTAAATAACGTCTGACATAAAACCAATTCACGTTTTTTGTGTTTGTAAATTCAATGTATTGTTAAGTAGACCATTGAGTCCACCATATACTTTAATACTTTCTACCCTCTCTGCAATTTTCTCTAAAGACTCAAGTTCTTTTAATCGCATTAACGTAGGGTTATTCTCCATCATTTTGGCTGTGTTGTGTAAGCTTCGAGTAGCAGCCGTTTCTTCTCTTCTTTTAATGACATTAGCTTCTGCGGATTTTTGCGCTTCAACCACCTGGTTTAAAATGTTCTTCATCTCTCCGGGTAAAATAATATCTTTTACACCGACCCGTTCTAGCTTAATGCCAACTGCGAGTAAATCTTGTTCAACGAGCTCTCTCACCGTTTCATTGATGAACATTTTATCTTGTAGCAATTCGTCTAGTGTACGAGTACCTACGGCTTCTCTTAACGCTAGTTGAATTGACTTATAAATAAAGTCATTCACATCGATTACTCTTTCTGCTGATCTAATCGCATCAAATAAGCAGGTATTTGCTGAAAGATTAATTCTTAAGCTTACTCGATCCTTGGTTAATATTTCTTGACCGCTGACTTCATGCGTTACTGTTTTTGCATTATACAATTTTACCTGCACATCACGATTCAACCGCCAAAAACCATATTTACCTGGTTTTAGTGCGCTCGTTAACTGGCCATCTAAATATAATAATCCAAGTTGATCGCGAGAAATTTCTATTTCTGCTATAGGTTGAACAACTTTAGTACTTGCTGTTTTGATCATAGTTGCAGTATTGTTTGCATTTCTTCTTATAATCTCAGTCAACAAGTTGGGGTCAACTGCTATTTGCTTTCCGATATTAATACGCTGTAATCTTACCTCACCGCAGTCTTTCCAAATGAAAACACGTTCACCGGGCGCAACGATGCCCATTAACAATTCATTGACATAGAGTAAACCGACTTCATCATTGGCAATACGCCAATCGTGAAGTTGTTCGGCAATTTCTGGATGCTGTTTTACCCGTGATTTAGCCAGCTTTTCAGAGTAATAGATTGTATTAATATCAAATATTTCAAATGTGATCTCATTTTTTAAATCCCAAAATTGATGTTTTCCTTGTGGGATAAAACGCTCAAACTGTTTGTTTCGCATTAAGTATGCTCTTTGGTTCTCAGCTAAAATTAGCGTTTTTCGCAATGTAAACATGATAGTTTTCCTTTTTCATTGACATCAAATGTCGATTGTAAAATTGATAACAAGGGGGATTAACTTTAATCAGAAGGCATTAAAACAGGATACAAAAAGGAAGCATCCTGCTTGCTGACTTTGTATTGTGTTTTATGCATTAACCGATTCAGTGGTTAATAACAGCTTGTTATCATTTGTCGAGTCGTCGACTTTTTATTAGATGATGGGAATCGAACCCACATACACAGATTTGCAATCTGTTGCTCGACCGATGAGCGACATCCTGGTTTAGGCTGGAGTTGAACCTGCGACAATTAGCGCCTTAAGCTAATGCTCTACCAACTGAGCTACTAAACAAATTGTTGGTCAGAAAATCTGTTATCAGAGTTTCTGCAATTTTTAAGTTGATGTAGTAAATTGTGGAATACGTGTTGGTACAACCTCACGCACCGCGGTGCTCTATAGAAACACTCACAAACAATTCATTACGCATTATCTATATCAAACAGCGTGCCAACTCTGAATAACTATGGAATGATTGGTAAGTTGTTGAATATTAATAAAAATTAAATGAGAGTTATTAGTCGTGTTAATAGAGTGAAATATTAATCTATCTATTTAGATAGGTAGATATCGACATGGATATTTTTTTCTTGCTTCTGATGGACTTAATGATATGCTTCTAGGATAAGTTGGTGAAAGAAGAAAGACTATCAATTGATATGATTTGATAAATAAGAAAAACTTTTAATTTATTGTTTGAACTGACTAACTTTTGTTTAACAATCATTTTTGGAATATAAATAGTTGTGGCCTTTAGACACAGGCGAGATTGCTCTTGTGTTCTTGCAGGGAATATAGCCTGCCTGTATGAGCTTGTCTTCGATAACGTAAGGGAGAATATTGGCAAGCAGCAGACACAACGTGAACCAGAATATTAGAATTGGTAAATGTTTTTGATGAATAAACTTCGCCATTTTGTCTAACAGGGATTGTGTCGAATAGCGTAAATTGAATTGTTGGGTTCGTAGACCGGCCCATTGGATTCCATATAGAACCCAAAAAGCCGTCATTAGTATCAGATAATATTGACCATTATCAAATTCAATTGGGATGATTACCTGATTGATTTCGTTATAAATTCGCCAAGTATCGTAGGCTAAAAAGATAATTGCGCAACAAGTTAGCAAATTGAAGCCAATAAAAATGAATTGCGCATTTTTTTGTTTCATTAATACCCTCTGACTCTACAAGGGCCAAATAAGCATGGGATCCATTGTGGGTTTTCTTCAAGAAAACGCATGTTTCGATTAAATTCCCATTTTATTTCTCTTAGGCGAACACCAATGTTATCGTATGCTTGAATCAGTGCTTTAGTTGCCCCAAAGTGACTGTCTATTTTATCTAGGACAATACCAGTCATTACGCCAACTGCAATTGCAGCAATGAGAGGCGCTGCTGCAATAGAACCTATAATAGCCGCTGAGCCTACTGCTAAACCCGCGACTGCACCGGCAATGGTGCTGATACCGATTTTTATAAGATCACTGGTTACTGTTCCTAATAGGTGAGAGAGTGTCGCAGTATCACGAATTAAATAGTCAAATACTTCGATGCCGACTGACAGAACTACTGTGATGGCAAATCCACCTTTTACACTTTTAACAATACCCTTTGGGCCAATTGCCATTCGTACCACTTTTGGGTTGCTTGCTAAATAACGTGTACCTGTTAATACATTCCGTGCACCAGGATATCCCTTGATTATGACGTACTTTTTGCCTGCATACTGTTTTATTACAACCTTAGTGGCTTTAATACCAAACTCTTTGATAATTTTTCCAGCTGCAACTGCATCTTTAATTGGAGCGACATAAGCTGCGCCCGACTTAAATTTATTTTTTCGTGCTTGATATTCTTTCTCTAAATCTTCAACAGCTACAATCTGCAGGACTTGTTCATTTTTCTGTAATTCCTGAACAAGTTTTTGCTCTAGATTCATTAATGCTCTCCTTAATTATTGAGTACAACGGCTTTGGCGTTTAGATTTTTCCAGCCAACTGTTTGCCTGTTTTTTATCAACTTGTGTACCAATACCGCGGCAGTAAAAGTAGCCCAACATGAATTGTGCATATTGATGTCCTGTTTCTGCCGCAGTGTGATACCATTTAAATGCTTTTTGTGAATTTCTAAATTGTTCAATTCCCGTATCATAAATTGCCGCTAGGCGAACCTGGGATTCTGTATCGCCTTTTTGTGCAATTAACTCCAACTCTTCAATGATTTCTGAGTATGATTTTTTCTCAGACTGCGCGTTGTTATTATTGGTAATGAATAGTATATCTTCTGGCGATTTATCTTCGAGTTGCGCTGACAGTCGATACCAATCGGTTGCAGCGATTAGGTCAGATTCAATGCCGATACCATTTTCGTAAGCTTGACCAAGCTCCCACATAGCTGGAATAAAATGCTGCTGTGCTGAATTAAGTAAATAGTTGAATATTAATTCTTGGTTATTCAGATCTTGTGATTCTTGTCGATAGGTTAATGCCAGATAATACTGTGCTTCCGCATGACCTGCTTGTGCCAATGGTAGTAAAAGTTGTTGCGCTTGCTTTAATCTGCCATTAAAAAATTCGTCTTTAGCGTGATTTATTTTTTTGATTTGTTGTTTTAAAGCTGGTTGTGGTGCAGATTGTGCCTGTATAGTTAAGCTACTTAGACTGAGTAGTAATGCTAATGTAAAGTATATCAATACATGCATAGCGCTTGCATGTATAGCGCTTGCATGTATAGCGCATACATATTTAGCGCTCAAGTCAGGTTTGCGAGAAAACGTGCCATTTCTTTTATTCGATTGTCGGTAAATCATAATTTCTTCCTTGTCGAACATTCACAATCTAAAAAGATATAAACATTTAGTCAATAAAGACCGTTTAATATCTATTTCAGATGAAGTCTAAGTTTTTTTCTTTTGGTTTTCTATAGTTATTCCACGAATGTGTTTTCAATGCTATGTCATTGATTAAAAAGTGCCTAGTGGTTCACAAAAAATTTTTGAGTTGATTGAAGCTATATCTGTATGACTATCCAATGACTGTTTATTTAGGTCTGTTAACATGCATTTATGAGTTCATTGGTCAATAAGAAATTTTTGCACGATATCTTTTAAAGCAAAACTGTTGATAAAGTAAAACTATTGTCAATTGTTGTCCAGAAATTGAGATAGTTTATCAGAGTAAAGTCAAGTACAAAGATTGTCTACTTAACATTTGTTAGACTCTGCGTTACATATCAAATTTGGGAGGCTAAGTAAAAGCCTCCCAAAAGTGTATACAATGAATGTATAGACTATTTATAAGACAGCAATTTTTCTGCTTTTTGGAAGAGTGGACTAGCTTGCGAAAATTTTCGTTGTTTGTTCATTTTATTGGCTAATGAAACATACTTTGAAGAGAGCAGTTTGCGTAAATCATCCAAAGGTCTAAACGAGTAGGGCAACTTTTCACTCCATTGAGTGATTTGATCAAAGATACTATCTAATTCTGTTTGGCTCTCAGCTTGACTAACACCTGTTGCTAACTCTTCAATTAAATCTGAGTAAAAAACTTTGGCCTGGGCATGTGGAAAAGGCAGGGGAGATTCTTTTGCCAATGATGCCTGATATAAAGCAAGCTGGTTGGCAGCGCTATGATAATTTCCACCTTTGGCAACCAGCTTTTTATATTCATTATGTTCAGGAAAAATGGTTTCTCCGGTATTCAGTAAACTTTCAACTAGCGCGTAGTTTTGTTCGCGTATTGCTGTTTTAACGGCTTCACCATAAAGGGCTGCTGCTTCATCAACAATTTGGGGAGAAAATCCGGGTTTTATCGTTCGCATATCGGTCAATAGCGTATATACATCTTCGCCATCATCTGATGCTGCATACTGCTGAAGTTGCAACAGATTGTTAAACTTGTACTCTTTGGCTTGCAGCAAATGTGTTCGCGAGGTAAGTACATCTCTTTTTATTTGTTGAACACGCTGTGAATCAGGAAAAATGGCTTCAACTTTATCAATAATTTTAATTTGACCAACAAAGTCTGCAAACTTTCCATTATTTCCGGTTTTCTTCTTTTCAATTTGGGCTTGGTAATCATCAATAATTTTGCCGCGAAAAGCTCTTAAAAATGCTAATTGAATGACTTTATCATGAGTCGATAGTTGCTCATAAGCCGCCATAATAGTACTTCTGTCGGCATTTTCGAGATCGGCAATAAATTTAGACTTAGCGACTTCGGTTAAATGGTTTTCGTTGATCTGCTGATATGACGAATAGTGCTGATTAGTATAAAAACCTGCCGCACCTAAAATGACGATTCCCGCAGCTATTTTAGCCAGTTTGCCAAACTGATTATTTTGTAACAGGTCTAAAAAAGTCATGGCACTTGCTGGTCTGTCATTTTTGTTTAACGACAGCATTGCTTTCAGTACTTTCCATTTTGAAGCTGGAATGTTTTTGCATTTTTCGAGCTTAACATCCTGCTCTTTAATTTGATTGGCAGGTGTTTTGTTGAAAGGATGACGACTGGAGAGTAATTCATATGCAATGCAGCCAAGTGCGTAAAGATCATCTCTTAAGTCGGGCTCGTCACCATTGAGCATTTCAAGACTGGCATACGCTGGCGTATAACCACCAGTTTTTGGATTGTTAGCTGAATCATCTATGTTGGCTGAATACTTGTCTTTATTTTTAGAAAGTGCACGTACCACACCAAAATCAAATATTTTAATCTCACCCGAACGAGTTAAAAATATATTGCTGGGTTTAAGATCTGCATGCACAATTCCGTGTTGATGAGCATAATCAAGTGCTTGGCAGATTGGCTCTAGAATATTCAATGCTCCCTTATATTCAAGACCTCGAGGTTTAGCACGCTGAATAACTTTATCAAGCGATTCCCCTTCCAAAAGTTCCATGGTAATAAAATTAATATTGTCACAAGTATCGTAATCAAAAACTTTTACAATATTAGGATGTGATAATTCACGTGTTTTTTGGCATTCTCTGGCCATAACTTTGAGCGCTTCTGGATGATTGCCAAGCTCTTCACTCAAAATTTTAATGGCAATAAATGGGGTATCAGCGCCAGCCGCTTCCAACCTGAGATCTTTAGCTTTGAAAACCTGACTCATACCACCATCACCAATATGCTCAACAAGTTTAAATCGATGTTTGAGCGTTAATCCAAGTTTGGCGGCCGCTGGGGTTGTTGGCTTTTGGGCTTCGCTATTTTTTACTGGCGAAGGGGTAATTGTGGTGTCATCACGATTAATTGGTGCTGCCGGTTGAGCTTTGGGCTGGTTTGTCTCAACTTTTTCTGCTGGCTTTTTCTCAGGATTTGCATGAGCCTGATGTGCTTCTGAATTGATTGGTGCTTTCTTCGCTGTGGCTGGTTGCTTATTAACAACAACCGGGTTCATTACGACCGTTTTACCTTCACTGCTTTCAGAATAAGCAGTTGCCAGCGATACATCAGATAAATCTCCCCGATCAGAATCTGTCGCTACTTTTTGTGTTGTTGCGTCTTTTGACATTTTATTACCAGTTTTTTTAATGGGTTCTTGTTGATTATTGGTTGATTGATTTGCTGTTTGCTTGTTACCTTGTGCACTTGTTGGAGCCACTTGTTTTAGATTGACCTGTTGAGCAGCCGTTGAAGATTTGTTCCCCTTTATCGCAGTGCTTGAGGTTTGTTTAATTGATTGTTGAGACTCGGCTTGCCAGTTTTCTTGTTGACTGTATTCGCTGGAAAGGATTATTGGGGCATCAAAAACTTGCGTGTCACCCGGTTCATCTGTATTTCTTAAGTCCTCAGTATAATCACCAATTAATTCCAGCTCATCAATTAAAAATTGTGGCGTATCAAATACTTGTGTTGTATCAGGGGCAATTGGCTTACTGTTCGCTGTACTTTGTTGAACAGGCTTGGATTCAGTTGCTGATTCAGTAACTTGAGTATTATTCTTTTGCGTGTTGGTTGCAGATTGAACAGTCTGGTTGTCATCGGAAACCGATGAATGAGGGGCTGATGAAGTTTTTTTAACCGTTGAAGGATCTTTGTCAGTTGTTGCTACTGAACGATTGCTATTCGATGCCATATCCGTAAATTCCTTTGACTTGCAATTTTCAAGTTTATTTTGTTTTAGTGTCGATCGGCAACTTATAAATCACCGATTTTAGCCCCTGAAAGCCAAATAAACTTTCCCATTTTTGTCTTAATTTAAAATTTTTAATGCTAGTAGTGTATTTATTAAACAGTTTACACAAACTGTCAAATAACAATTTTAATTGTTCAGTTCTCTTTGTCGTTCAATTTAATATCAAAAATTATGAACAACTAATTCAATATTGTTATTTGATATTTTTTAGCCAATTCTTACTTTAACTGACTACTGTAACAGAGTCGAAACAGTGCTCCAACCTCAAAGTTAGTATTTTATTTTAACCAAATTATTATCTAAATAAGTAAATTATAAAATTGTGATCAAATTATCATTGATTATCTCAAATAGTTAATATAATCGCATCGTAACTTAATCTAAGGAATTTGTGACCTGAGTAATATTATTCTAATTTTAGAATAATTTTTTAATTGAAATATCGACTGTTTAATGGAACTTCAATATTTATTGGGATTGTTCTTGAATTGCGGGATTAGTTTTGATCGAATAGCGTAGATCCAATATAATGGTTGACCTGTCAATTTAATTCCCTTATTTTTAATGTGGAAAAATTGTTAGTGTTGTCTTAAGGGAAAAGGCAATCTCTGTCTTTTTCGAATTGGCATTTTATTTCATTGAGTTAAAATAATTTTGTAATCTGAGTTATTGCAATAAACTTTTAATAATAATGAGATAGTTATTAGGTTTTTGTGGGCTGAATTAATTCATTCAAAGTGCTATTGGCAAATTATGCGAATACCATTTTTTGAGTTAATTAGATATCCTACAAATGGATTTTAAATGGGTATTCAATAAGTAGTTATCAATAATCATGTCAGTCACTTTAACATTAACAAGCTATCAACGCTTATCTCCAGGGCAAGAATCATATAAAACATTCGATCAACAGGGCGGTGTTATTGGTCGCTCAAAAGAGTGCGATTGGTATTTGCCTGATCCTGAAAAAATTATTTCTGGAAAACACTTTTTTATTCGTTTTGAAAATAATGAATATCGAGTAATCGATAATTCGACTAACGGTCTATTTGTTGATCGTAGCGTCGAAGCACTAGGGCGAGGCAATTTTGTAACGCTTCGTGAAGGGTTACATTTAGCTTTGGGTGATTATGAAATAGTGATCAGTGCTTTAGATGTGACGGCAAAAAATGTTGCCAATAAGCCTGCCCCTGTTGCTAAACAAAATATCCCAACGCCTAAAAAAGCCTATGCTAAACCCGCAGTAAAGAAGAAACCCAATACACCAACGGTTACATCGATTGCGAATTCCGCAGAAAGTTCGGAAGCGCCTGCTATTTTGGGGCTTAACAAAAATAATGTACCACCGCCATCGGAAGCCAAAAAGAATGGTGCTTTAATTTTTGGAGAAAGTGCAACATTTCAAGGTGATGAACATTTTGATCCACCGCCATTTATTCCCAGTGATTGGGATGCAGACTTATTAGCTGATGAACCCTTGATTGCAAGTCAGTCTCATCAACAAACTCCAAGCCAGGTTTCAAGTCAACAACAACCGGCACAAGTTCAATCTGTTGCAGCCAGCCAGCCGCAATCAGTTGCTACTGAAGAGCTAACATCATTAAACCAGACGGTAGTCGATGTACCACAAGCACCGATAACTCAACAGGCTGCAAATTATGCTGCGCAGTCCACACGTACTTCAACGGTTCAGTCAGCCCAATCGAATCAGCAGAGCTCTCAAACGGTTTCAAATCATGCGCCAAGAAATAATATGGCGCAGCAAAATAGAGCGCCGCAAGGATTTAATCCCAACAGTGGTTTGTATGGCGCGCAAGTCTTGTCGGCTTTTTTCCGTGGGCTTGAAGTAAATCCAGAAAGCTTAAATGTGAATGCCGAACTGGAGTTCTTTGAAGAAATGGGCGCAGTTGTCAGAGTACTTTTACAAGGTATATTAGACACATTAGCTTCACGAACCAGTTTAAAAAATGAATTTAGAGTACTGCAAACAACGATTAAGCCAAACGAAAATAATCCTTTAAAGTTTTCTGCCACAGTGGAAGATGCAATGCGGAATGTATTTGGGCACTTAGGTGGTAGCTTTTTAGGTCCTAAAGAAGCGGTTGAAGAAGCTTTTCAAGATATTAATCGGCACCAGTTGGCATTATTGTCAGGAACACAGGGTGCACTGCTGGAATTATTGCGTTATATTCAGCCCTCCGAAATTGAACGAAAAGCCGATTCAAATTCAATGCTAGATTCGGTTATTCCTGCGGCAAAAAAAGCCAAGTGTTGGGATTTTTATCGAGAGATTTATGCAGACTTAATGAAAGATGCCGAAGGCAACTCACCTAAGCTGTTTGTTACTGAATTTGCAAATGCATATGAAGAACAACTGAAAAAATTTAAATAGATAAACACTAATTCAATAAGAACCATATTTTAGGGATTTGGAAATGATGAAAAATAAACTGGCTAATAAGTTTCGAATAATTTTATTACTGGGGGGTATCGTTTTATTATCTGCCTGTGCAACAATGAATATGATTTACCCACCATTTACTGATTTAAATTTTAAAGCCGCACCGGAGTTAAATCCTGATCTTAAAGGACGTCCATCTCCGGTTGTAGTCAAGATTTATGAATTGGGCTCGCGAACTATATTTGATGGTAGTGATTTTTTTGTTTTATATGAAAAGCCACAGACTGTACTAAAAGGTGATTTGCTCAGCAAAGATGAGTTAGAGTTTCGCCCCGGACAGCAATCAACTCATCGATTGACATTAAACAAAGGAACCAAATATATTGGATTAATTGTTGCGTATCGAGATATTTCCAATTCACGATGGCGAGCGGTTATTCCCGCCGATGCCGATGGGCACGATAAACTCGATGTGTATTTAGAAAAGCTGTCAATTTATATTAAAGAAAAATAATCAACCAAGGGATGATTACCTATGGCTAATAAAATAGTCTGGTCCGAAGGAATGTTCCTCAGACCCCACCATTTCCAACATAATGATTTGCATCTGGAGTCGTTAATTGAAAAGCGTTGTTCTGCTATTCATGGATTTGCTTGGGGGTTAAAACGTTATCAAATTGATTCAAAATTATTAGAATTAGGTAAGTTTTCGTTAGAATCTGCCGAAGGTATTTTTCAAGATGGCTTACCATTTCATATGCCTGTTGAAAGTCGCTTACCTGATCCAATTACCGTTGATAAAGAAATAAAAAATACTTTAGTGTATTTAGCGTTACCTTTATTGCGAGCTGGCGTACCGACGACAACCCAACGCCAAACTAATGAAATAACCCGTTATTTTAGTGAAGAAAAAGAGATCTTCGATTTAAATCTTGGCGCAAAAACATCTGAAATTGTTGCGGTCAATTGTCCGCGAGTTCGTTTAGCGCTTGAAAGCGAAGACTTAAGCGGTTACACCAAGTTACCAGTCGCTCGTATACTCGAAGTACGTGAATCTGGCGCAGTAATGTTGCAGCCCGATTTTATACCGCCCGTGATTTCTTGCCAGGATAATAGTCAGCTCAACTCTTTAATTAGTGAAATTAAAGGGCTGTTAAAGCAGCGCGCCGAAGCTTTATCGGGAAGATTTATTCAATCTGTTCAAGGTGGTTCTGCGGCATTTACCGATTTTCTATTGCTTCAGTCAATCAATCGAATGGAGCCAATGTTTCATCATTACCTGCATACGAATGGCACGCACCCCGAAGAACTTTATCGAGTTATCATTAGCATTATAGGTGATCTGGCAACTTTTTGTACTGCAGAAAAGCGCCCTGACCTCGAAACACTGCCGCTATATCAACACGATAATCTGACAGAAACTTATTTAGCTTTGCGCCAAATTTTAAGCCGTTATTTAAGCACAGTTCTTGAGCAGTCAGCAGTCAAGTACCAGATTGAAGAAAGACAGTTTGGTATTAAAGTCGCAAGAATTAATGATCGAAGCGATCTAGATAATCCCCGTTTTGTTCTTGCTGTCAATGCTGATTTGCCCGGTGAAGAAATCCGCAATCGATTGCCCGCACAATTAAAAATTGGTCCGGTCGAAAAAATTCGCGACTTGGTTAACAATCAGCTTCCGGGAATTACGGTTACGGCATTGCCTGTAGCCCCAAGACAAATTCCTTTTCATGCTGGTTATCATTATTTTCAACTTGATCCTGGTGGTGAGTATTGGCAACAAATGACAAACTCAGCAGGATTTGCATTCCATTTGTCTGGCAATTACCCGTCATTAACAATGGAGTTTTGGTCAATTAAAGGATAAGTACTATGGATGATTCAACAACCGCAGAAGACAGAACAATATTGGTTCCCAGACCGGGCGGAAAACCTCTTGGTAATCGCGCCTCTCCAGCGCCAGCGGCATCGCCGTCAATTACCGAAATGTTGGGAGAAACGCCGCCGATACCAAAATCTGGTAATTCATTAGATGGTAATGCAGACAGAACTGTTGTTCCTGGATTTGTTGATACAAAAATTATCAAACAGGGAATCGTTCCTGGCATTGGTGCTAATCCTATTTTAGATGCTGCTGCAACAGCGCTCTCTCTGTTAGCACAAATTAGGAATACTACCAGCCATCAGGATGTTAAAGTTTTACATCAACAGTGTATTGAACTTATTCGAGAGTTTGAACATCGTTTACGAGGTGATAATCTCGATCAGGAAATCGTTTATTCCGCTCGATATTGTTTATGTGCCATTTTAGATGAAACGGTATTAAACACACCTTGGGGAGGTAACAGCTTTTGGGGAATGGAAAGTTTATTATCGGCCTATCACAAAGAAACTTTGGGGGGTGAACACTTTTTCAATATTCTCGATGAAGCCATTTCTAATCCACAAAAGCATATCCATCTGATTGAGTTTCAATATATCTGTCTGTCACTTGGCTTTGAAGGCAAAATGCGACTTGAAGAACGTGGGGCAACCAAACTGGATGAACTACGCGAGCGGGTCTATCGAATTATTAGAGACACTCACGGTGAATATGAAAGAGAACTCTCACCAGCCTGGAGTAGTGAAGGTTTAAAAGGTGATGGCTTAGTTGATCACATGCCTATTTGGGTAATTATTGCCATAATTGGCGCGCTAATGTTAACCAGTTTTATGCTGTTTCGCTATAACCTGAATAATGAAACACACACCACACTAAGTCGTTTGTACACTTTGGTTAATTCACCCGATAAAGAGCAAGTCAGTTCACCATCGCAGTTAGATCGATTATTGCAGCTTCAACAATTATTACAAGCTGAAATACAACGTGGTTTTTTAACCGTTGTCGATGAGCCAGGAAAAATTATTATTCGTTTTAAAGCAGAAAATCTTTTTTCTTCTGCCAGTGCAACTATTAATGAATCGTTTAATCCAATCTTAGTCAAATTGGCACTGACTTTAGAAAAAATTCCAGGGCAAATAACGGTTGTCGGGCACACTGACGATGTGTCGATATTCAGTTATCAATTCCGGTCTAATTTTGAATTATCACTTGAAAGAGCCAATTCGGTTGTCAAGGTAATGAAAGAGAATGCACAACTGGATAAACGAATTATTTCCGAAGGTAAGGCAGATTTAGAACCACTGGTTGAAAATACGAATGCAGCCAATCGGGCTTTAAATCGTCGCGTAGAAGTTGTAATAACAGAATTTTAATTATTCAATAAAAATGGTAAGTGAGAGGATTAAATGAAAAAGCTATGGAGCAGCCTTAAAAGTGCGCTTAATAATCGAATTTTTATCACTTTTATTGGTGTATTAGCATTAACCATAATAATTTGGTTTGGTGGGCCACTTTTGGCAATCGGGGGTTATGAGCCTTGGAAATCTGAAACTTCCAGGCTGGTCACCTTATTAGTGATTGCATTAATTTGGGGATTTGCCAATTTCAGACATAAACTGAAAACTGAAAAGTCTAATAAAGAAATTATGGATCACATGCTCGATCCAGGTGATGCAGCACTAGATTCAACTTCTAAAGAAGAAATTTCTTATCTGCAAGGGCGCATGCAAGAAGCGCTACAAATCCTGAAAAACTCGAAAATGTCTCAGGGAAAAAATCTCTATTCCTTACCTTGGTACATTATTATTGGTCCTCCAGGCTCAGGTAAAACAACGGCGCTGAATAATTCAGGGTTAAATTTTCCTTTAAAAGAACAAATGGGAATTGACGCTGTACACGGCATCGGTGGAACGCGAAATTGTGATTGGTGGTTTACTGATCGAGCAATAATGTTAGATACTGCGGGTCGATACACAACACAAGATAGTAACGCTCAAGCAGATTCAAACGCCTGGATTGGCTTTTTAGAATTACTCAAAAAAAATAGGCCTCGCAGGCCAATAAATGGTGTTTTAGTTACCGTGAGCTTAACTGATCTGGCAACTCAAACACCCACGGAAAGAAGTTTATATGCCCGTGCTATTAAACAGCGGTTACAAGAACTTCATAATCGTTTGGCAATTAATTTTCCGATTTACGTTATGTTTACCAAAGCCGATCTGGTGTCAGGCTTTAATGAATTTTTTGATGATTTATCGCGAGAAGAAAGAGAGCAGGTTTGGGGAATTACATTTACTAATAAGCCTAACGAGTCAGAAGGTGTTGTTAGCGAATTTAATAAATACTTTATGGCGTTAATTCAGCGCGCTAATGAGCGGGTGTTTTCACTTCTAAATCATGAGCGTGATCCAGAGAGACGCTGTGCAATTTATGAATTTCCCAAACAATTAAGAGCTATGCAGGATTCAATGGATGTGTTCTTAAAGGAAATTTTTTCACCAAATAAATTTGAACAAAACCCGCTATTAAGAGGGGTTTACATTGCCAGTGCAACTCAGGAAGGAACACCTATCGATCGGGTGATTGGTAAATTCGCTGAAGGACTAGGCCTAGCTGCAAGACAACCTATTTCACATTCGGGAGACGGAAAAGGCTATTTTTTAAAAAGGCTTTTCGATGAAATTATTTTTCCAGAACAAAACCTGGCAACCGCAAACCACCGTTTGGAGAAGCGAGAATTATATTTACGACGTGGTGCTATTGCAGCGGGAGCTTTGGTTTTAGTTTCTTGTTTAATTGGCTGGACATATAGCTATCGTGAAAATGTTCGCTTTAAGCAAACGGTCGAAGCTCAAATTGATAATTATCAAGCGTTAACCAATGGCGGTTTAACCGAAGAAACTGATCTGATTACATTAAATGAAGGTTTGCTCTCTCTACGGCGCTTACCCAATGGATATGAAACTGAACAAAGTGAAATACCGGCGGGAATGCAATGGGGATTATACCAAGGCGATAAAATTGGTGAGCAGGCGACAGATGCTTACACTCGAGGTATTGAAAATATTTTTGTTCCCTACGTTATTAGTGTTCTGGAAAAGCAAATATCTAACAATATGGCTGCATCTGAATTTCTATACGCTTCGTTGAAATTCTACTTAATGTTGCGAATGCCTGAAAAAATGGATAAAGAACTTTTCAGTCTCTGGCTTGGTCAAGAATGGGCAAGATTATTACCTGGAAAGGTCAATGACGAAATTCGTAGCAATTTAATGGAACATTTGCGAGTTGCTCTTGACTCAGATATTCGAATTCCCCGATTAGACAGTCGATTGATAGAACAAACCCGAGAAGAATTACAGAGTACCTCTCTTGCGCAAAGAGCTTATGTTCGCTTGAAAGAAGATGTTGTCGATATTACACCGCCAGGATTTCGAATTACCGATATTCTGAACGCCAGAAAAGCACGCCTATTTACGCGTAAAAGTGGTCGTTCGCTAAACGATGAAATACCAGGATTATTTACCTATGCAGGCTATCACGGTGTTTTTCGAATTGAAGGTAATTCCTTACTTAAGCGGTTAGCTGAAGAGAGTTGGATTTATGGAAAAGAATTTGAAGATCAGCTAAAAAAGGAAAACCTTGATGCACTTTATGCTGAAGTAGAAGACTTATATTTTGAAGAATATATCAATTTATGGCGAGGATTAATTGATGATGTTGAATTAGACGGATTTACATCGGCACAAGAAGGCGAGAATGTATTGCGTCAATTAACAACCGGGCGAAAACCTATTCAGGCACTAGCTGATGCCATTATTAAAAATATTCAACTAACGAATGTACCAGAGAACAATGTTGATAAAAAGTTAGGACAGTTGGCTGATGCGACACCAGAAGGTTTAGAAAATACCCGACTAGCCCGAGAGAAAAATCGATTAGAAAGATTGATTCCGAAGAATATTAATCAGTTTGCACAACAGGAAGAATTGCCTGGTAAACAAGTTGAAACCGAGTTTTCTGATATTTTATATTTTTCCTTGGGTGATGCGATTAATGGTGATAAACCGCAAAGCGAAGAAATAATGCCAGCTCTCGAAAATCTCGAAAAATATCTTAAACTATTGGCGGATAGAGATGGCGGTAGCGTAGCTTTAGAGTCAATTAATAATGGCTCTCGCTCTGTTAAGCGTTTAAAAGATTTTAGCAATGACTTTCCTCGTCCATTTAACCAATGGGTTGGAAAACTGGCACAAGATACGTCGAACTTAACCACTTCGGGTGCTCAACAGCATATTTCGTCGATTTGGCGAAATACCGTTTTAAGAGAGTATAACAATGCAATCAGCGGGCGTTATCCACTGGTTAAAAATAGTCGAAAGACGATTAAGCTTAATGATTTCAAGCGATTCTTTGGATATGGTGGTACGTTAGATAAATTCTTTAATCAACATTTGGCATCGTTTGTTGACAAAACACAATCGCCTTGGACATTTAAAAAATACATCGGTGTTAAAAACAGTTCATTAAGGCAGTTCCAGCGCGCAGACAGAATTAAGCGCATGTTTTTTCAGGAAGGATCACAACAGTTAAAAGTTGATTTCTCTCTGATTCCCAAATTTCTGGATACGCAAGTTAGCCAGTTTATTCTTGAAATTGACAAGCAAGTACTAACCTATCGTCATGGTCCTGCAAGGCCGGTTCCATTTACTTGGCCGGGTGAAAACTCTGGTATTTCGCGTTTTGTGTTCACTCCGCATAATGGCGGTAAAGCAACAAGTGTAACCGTTGAGGGGCCGTGGTCCTGGTTTAAAATGCTCGATTTAGTTTCAGAAAAGAAATCTACCAGTAGCGATAAAATTAACTTGAAGTTTTTATCAAAAGGCAATGAAGCAATTGTTGAATTAGTCACAGATAGTGTCGTTAA
Source organism: Aliikangiella maris (assembly GCF_040719265.1). Classification (NCBI taxonomy): domain Bacteria; kingdom Pseudomonadati; phylum Pseudomonadota; class Gammaproteobacteria; order Oceanospirillales; family Pleioneaceae; genus Aliikangiella; species Aliikangiella maris. The sequence goes on from NZ_JBFDAH010000008.1 coordinate 84,367, forward strand.
TCCGTTTGATACCGTATCTTTGGAGAGATTTCGATGTCCTCAGCAATTGTAAATGCGAATCAAAATTTTAGTATTGGTTATTGTGGAAAAATTCCTAGCAAAGGGGATTTTATTCATGCCGATTTAAGCCAGGATTTTACCGATATCTGGAATGAATGGTTGCAATCAATTATTGGGGTAAGTCGTGAGCAATTGGCAGATAACTGGTTAACTGATTATTTAATCAGCCCTATTTGGAATTTTTCACTTTCTGCCGGTATTGCTGGTAAGCAAACTATGTGTGGTGTAGTGCTCCCGAGTGTTGATAAAGTTGGGCGATATTTTCCGTTTACTATTGCACATCAGGCCTTTGATAATCCGGTTGCAATGGCATTTGAAAATAGTGATTGGTTCAATACTTTAAATGAGCTGGCACTTTCTGCATTGGACCCTGCTGAATTTGATTTAAATAATTTTTGCCAAACACTAAGTCTGTTAAATGCTGAGCAGGAAACTTCAGAATCTATTGCGCACCATTCAGTTATCGGTAAAGCGATTCCTGGACGCAAATTAAGTTGGTATTTAGAAGGAGAGTTTAATCAGGAAAATATGACAAATATAAATCAACTATTGCATTTATCCTGGTCAAAACTATTTGGTAGTTATTCACTTTGGTGGACAAATGGTTCAGAAAAAGTTGCACCATGTTTGCTCGTAACGGAAGGATTACCGGAAGTAGGACGCTATGCTGCAATGTTAGATGGTAATTGGGAAAAATGGGGATGGCAACCTCATGAGGTGATGGAAAAATAATGGCTGAATATATGTATACCTGGCTTTCCACTGGTGAGTCTCACCGTGGTGCAGTCAGAAAACTCAACGAAGATGCCTATCTTGAACGGCCGGATTTAGGTCTGTGGTTGGTTGCCGATGGCATGGGAGGGCATCATGGCGGAAATATTGCCAGTAATTTGATCGTTGATGAATTGAATAAAATGGCGGATCACAATTTTAAAGATCGCTTTGAATTACTCTCCTGGCTACACCGTTCAATTGATAGCGCCAATACAGAACTTAGAAATTTAGCTAAAAGTCGCTATAAAGGCGGTGTTGTCGGCAGTACGGTTGTCGCATTGTTACTAGACCAGAATGGATATACTCTTACTTGGGCCGGTGATAGTCGAGCTTATTTATTAAGGGATAGACTGCTGACCCAAATTACAAAAGATCATAGTCAAGTCAATGATTTAGTCGACAGTGGTGTTATTAACGAAGAAGAAGCCGAAGCACACCCACTTGCGAATGTGATTACTCGAGCAGTAGGGGCCGATGACACTATTGAAATGGAAACAATGCATGGTGAATTTCAAAATGAAGACATTTTTATGCTGTGTAGTGATGGTATTAATAAAGAACTGGTTGATTTAGAAATTGCCGAACTGCTGGTAAATGGAAGTTTAATGGAGTCGCGTAGAGCTTTAATTTATTCTGCATTAGTGAGAAAAGCTCGCGATAATGTCACGGTTGTTTTAGTTAAGGTTAATAAAAAAGTTGTTGCTGAATATTGTGATACAACCATACCTTGTTAGTAATAATGATTTATTAAATAATTGCTGAATAATTCTGGAAGCATAAGAATTTTATATGAATGAATTTGACGAAATTGCAATAATAGATGATTTAATCCAGCCGCTTGCTGGTGAAAATCCTTGTGGCGTGGACCTTCGAAATGATGCCTCACCAACCTCACCTTATTATACGTTAAAGGACATACGAAATTCGGCACGTCGTAAAGAAAGAGAATATGTCAGCGATGATGCTGATGAAATTAGTGGTAACCTTTTCGACTGGAATCCAATTATCGATCAAGTGCCTGACTTGCTAAAGACACAAACTAAAGATCTAGAGTTTGTTGCTTGGTATATTGAAGCATTACTACGTCGATTTGATTTCCAAGGATTAGCCTATGGTTTTGAACTAACTAGACGGTTATTGGAAAATTTTAATGACCAATTATTTCCAAAGGATGAAGATGGATTAGAAACCATGTTTGGTCCGTTAGTCGGACTCAACGGCATTGACTCTGATGGTGCCTTAATTATGCCGATTGGTGCGGTCCCATTATTTATCGGACAATCAAAAGTATTTGCAGCCTGGCAGTATGAGCAGGCTGTCGAACTGGAAAAACTTACCGACGAAACTAAAAAGTTGCAACGCATACAAAATGGAGCGGTTACTTTTGATATGATTACTGAAACGGTCAAAGAATGCAATCCAGACCAATTAAGAGATACATATCGACATTTAAAGCAAGCAATTTTGGCATTTGATGAACTGGTTGATCAAATTGATGCGTTAGCTCAAGGCGGGCATGTTCCAACATCAAACATAAAAAATCGTTTAAAACTTTGCAAGGAAGCAATGGAAAACATCGCTAAAGATATTTTGCATGAACCAGTAACACAATCAGTTATTGATGAAGAAGAAGGAGAAGAGACTATTGAAGGAGAGACAAATGAATCAACTGATAACATGAACGGTAAGCTCAACCGAAAAAGAGCACTAGAGCAATTGGCAGTAATTGCTCAGTTTTTTAGAGATACCGAACCGCACTCACCAATTTCCTATTCACTAGAGCAGGCGGTTCGCTGGAGTGATATGAAGTTACCTGAGCTATTGGATGAATTGATACCTGATGAGAGTGCCAGGGCGCAATACCACAAGTTTACGGGCATATCGCGGTCAGAGAATAATTAATTTCAGCTAACTTACGGAGAGTCTAATGGACAATAGTATACACGACAAACTCAAACGAGTAAGAAAACCTCGCGTACATATAACTTACGATGTAGAAACAGAAGGTGCAACAGTACAAAAAGAACTTCCATTTGTCATGGGGGTTATTGGTGACTTTTCCGGAAACGCCAGTACCGTTAACAAGCCACTTAAAGATCGACGCTTTATTCAAATTGATCGTGATAATTTTGATGAAGTATTAAAAAGACAAGCTCCTGCGCTTGAATTTAAAGTAGAAAACACATTAGCTGGTGATGGCAGTGAAATAGGCGTTAAACTTGATTTTAACTCAATGGCTGATTTTGAGCCTGGTGCGATTGTTGAACAAGTTGAGCCACTGAAAAAGCTTATGGATACACGTAATCAATTACGTGACTTAATGACTAAAATTGACCGTTCAGAAGAGCTGGAAGATATTCTGGAAAAAGTATTAAGTAATACTGAAAACCTGGATGCATTGGCAAAAGAACTGCAATTAGGTGAAAACGATGATAAAGGAGATGCATAATGAGTGCTGAAACTGAATTAGAACAAGGTGGCTCCGCAGAAGTACAAGAGATCAGTATTCTTGATCAGGCGATTTCTGCGACCAAACAAACTGAAAATTCGCGTGCGCATGAACTGATAAAAACACTTACTGAAGAAGCGCTAAAAGGCACCGTGACCTGGAATAAGAATTTAACCGTAACTTTTAATAAAGCGATTGACGGGTTAGATAAAATTATTTCAAAACAGCTTTCGGCCATTATGCATAATGCTGATTTCCAAAAGTTGGAAGGCTCTTGGAGAGGCTTACATCATTTGGTTAATAACTCAGAAACCAGTGCAACGCTAAAGTTGCGCATGATGAATTTACGAAAAGAAGAGCTTTACAAAGATTTGAGTAAAGCGGTTGAGTTTGATCAAAGCCAAATGTTTAAAAAGATTTATGAGTCTGAATTTGGTACACCGGGTGGTGAGCCATATGCAGCAATCGTTGGTGATTATGAATTTACAAATCATCCACAAGATATTGAAACATTATCTTTGATGTCAAATGTGTGTGCTGCTGGTTTTACCCAGTTTTTATCAGCTTCTTCGCCTGCATTATTTGGTTTTGAAAGCTGGATGGAACTGTCAAAACCACGCGACTTAGAAAAAGTATTTGAATCATTAGAGTATAGCAAATGGCGTTCTTTCCGTGATTCTGATGATTCTCGTTTTGTTACTTTGACTATGCCTCGTGTACTAGCGCGTTTGCCATATGGCCAGGCAACAAATCCGATTGAAGAGTTTCATTTTGAAGAAACAATACTTGATGCTGATAAAGGCATGTCAATCAATGTTGAACATTCAGACTATACCTGGATGAACTCTTCATATGTAATGGCTTCCAGAATTACCAATTCATTTGCCAAATATGGCTTCTGTACTGCTATTCGTGGTGCCGAAGGCGGCGGTAAAGTTGAAAATCTGCCTGCACATATGTTCATTAGTGATGATGGCGATCCAGATATGAAATGTCCTACCGAAATTGGTATTACCGATCGCCGTGAAGCAGAGTTAAGCAAATTAGGATTCTTACCGTTATGCCACTATAAAAATACCGATTACGCGGTTTTCTTTGGTGGGCAAACAACACAAAGACCTAAAAAGTTTGATTCACCTGAAGCCACTGCAAACGCGGCAATTTCTGCACGTTTGCCTTATTTGATGGCGACATCTCGTTTTGCACATTATTTAAAAGTAATGGCGCGTGACAAAATTGGTAGCTTTATGGAAGCATCAGATGTTGAAAACTGGTTAAATGATTGGATATTACAGTATGTCAACGGTTCTGAAGGCGCCGGTCAAGATATGCGAGCGAAATATCCATTGGCTGATGCTAAAGTGCAAGTGCGTGAGATTCCTGGACAGCCTGGTGCTTATCATGCGATTGCATGGTTAAAGCCATGGTTACAATTAGAAGAATTAACTACTTCATTAAGAATGGTAGCAAAAATTCCAGAAATGAACTAATGAGTAATAACCCAGCCCGTAACACTTTGCGGGCTGAAATTACTTAAATTGGTTGTTTGTTAAAAGATAAAATAGAAATTGAAGTATTATATAAAAATAAGGAAATTCATGTTTTTTTTGAGTGGGAACCATGAGTGTTTTTAGTAAAAATACTTTTCAAAAAGTTAAACCTGAAGCGTTTAATACATCAAATAAAAAAGCAATTCTTGATAAAGAAGGTGCGCGCTCACTTATTACCTTGGTAACGTCATCACACAATGTCATTGAAGCATTTTGTATTTGGCTATCTAAATACTCCGACTTAAAAACCAAAAAAAATAAGCGGCTTTGTTTACGTGTAGAGTTATCAAAAATGATTTCATTATTAGATGAAATTCTTTCTGAAGCGATATCAAATATTTTACATCATGAAGATTTTCAGGCGTTGGAAAGTGCCTGGACTGGTTTGTTTTATTTGGCTGTGCAAAAGCATCAAAAAGATATTGAAGGTCGCATCAAAATTAAAGTAATCGACCTATCTTGGGCTGAACTATCAAAAGATGTTCATAAAGCTATTGAATTTGATCAAAGTGAATTTTTCAAAATGATTTACAGCCAAGAGTTTGATATGCCCGGCGGTGAACCATATGGTGTTATTATTGCTAATTATCAGTTGTCACACACACCAAGAAAAAACATTCCTTATAATGATCTCGATACCTTAAAGTTGATTTCGCAAACTGCTGCGGCATCATTTTCTCCTTTTATTGCGTCAGTTAAACCTTCATTATTGGGATTAAATGATTTTACCGACCTAGGAAGGCCAATTAATATTTCAGAGCATTTTATGCAGTCCGACTTTGTCAAATGGCGCTCTTTACGCAGCAGCGATGATGTTCGTTATATCGGTTTAACTTTACCCGAAATATTAATGCGACGTCCTTATCGTCAGTATTATTTTAATAATAAAAATAAATTTCAATTTTCAGAGCTGATTCGTCATCCCAAAGATGATTATCTTTGGGGAAATGCTGCCTTTGCATTTGGTTCTGTACTTATTCGCGCGTTCACCAATCATGGTTGGTTTGCTCAAATCAGAGGTGCGACACGAGGACAATTTGATGGTGGTATTGTCGAATCATTACCCTTTGAATATTTAAAAGTCAGCCGTAATATTCGAGAAATTACCGCATCGGTCAATGTGAAGATAGGTGATAAAACAGAACATGAATTAAGTCACAATGGGTTTATTTCTCTTTGCCACTTAAAAAATTCTAGTCATCATGTTTTTTATAGTAATAATTCAATTCAGGAACCACGTGATTACAATAAACAAATCGCCAATGTCAATGCTCGAATCTCGAGCATGTTGCAGTATATATTAAGTGCATCAAGATTTGCCCATTACCTGAAAATCATCTGTCGTAATCGAGTTGGACGATTCGACAGCTCAAATGAATGTCAGTTGTATCTGCAAAACTGGTTACATGAATACACAACCGCTAGTGACTCAGACTCAATTGATTTAAAAGCACGATACCCGTTAAAAGAAGCCAGTGTTTCAGTTGAAGATGTACCCGGACGACCGGGTATGTATTCGTGTATTGCGCATTTGCAGCCGCACTTTCAAATGGACCAAATGGTGTCATCTTTAAAACTTGTAACCGAATTACCAGCGAAAGCTTAAAGGAGTAAATACCAATGAACCAAGCACTAGAAAAATTTAAAAATGGAAAATTAATTGAAGCAATATCACTACTTAATGATGCGTTGAAGAAAAATCCAACTGACATCGATAGTCGAAGCTTACTGGTTGAAATGCTGTGCTTTAACGGTGAATTTGAACGGGCAGACAAACAACTGGATTTTTTAGCACACCAAACACCTGAGCTAGCAATGAATGCTTCATTGCTTAGACTCACTTTAAAAGGTGCGCAAGCCAGAGCTGACTTTTTTGAGCATGGTACTTTACCTGAGTTTTTCGATAAAAATAGTGAACTGGAACTGCAACTAGCTGCTGTTATTAATTTAAAGGAAAATGATATTGAAAATGCGGTTGAGTCGTTGAAAAAAATAGAGAAAGAATTACAGCCGATTAATATTAAATATAATGGCCAAGCCGTAGAAGAGTTTCGTGATTTGGATGATGTTGTTGGCCGATTTATCGAAGTGATAGGCGGTAATGGCAAATACTATTGGATACACATCAGTCAAATTGAAGAACTAGCTTTTATTGCTCCGGTAGACAGACTCGATATTTTATGGCGACGGGCAGAAATCTTGTTAAAAAATGGCATGAAAGGCGAAGTTCGCATACCAACTTGCTATATCGGTTCAGATAATGACGCCAGCAAGCTAGCTAAAGTCACTGAGTGGAATGAAGTCGCACAGAATCTGGTTAGAGGAATTGGTCAACGAACATTTTTAATTGGTAATGAAGCGGTGCCAATTATGGATATGGAAAAAATAGAAGCTGCAGCCTAAGCAGAGAAAATCTCATGGAATCTACCGATTTACTTTCGATCATTGATAAGCTCATTGACCATGAGCCAGATAAAAAAGCTGAAAGAAAAAAGAGTCAGTATGAAGTTTTTTTACAAATTAAATCGGGTATTCGCCGCGATTTGGAAAACTTACTCAATGCTAAAGTGGATTGGAATATTTTGCCTGAAAACTGTTTCCACTTAGAAAAGTCACTGGTGAACTATGGACTACCTGACTTCACCAGCATTAACTTGGCAGCTAAAGAATATCGTGAGCAATTTATTAGAATTATTGAATCAGCTATCGGTCGATTTGAAACTCGATTTGCGCGAGTTGAAGTGATTTTAAGTGAGGATCCTGATGATGTGGATCGTAATCTTCACTTTACTATTCGAGCAGTACTCAAGGGTGATATGTCTTCGGAAGTGATCTCCTTTAATACAAGAGTTGAGCCAATCAACAGAAAAGTTTATCTGGAAGATTATTCATGAATGATGAATTATTAAATTACTATAACAAAGAATTGGCATACCTGCGTCAACAAGGGGCTGAATTTGCGGAAAAGCACCCTAAAATAGCTGGGCGACTAAAAATGGATCAAGATAATATAGAAGATCCGCATGTTTCCAGATTACTTGAAGGTGTAGCATTTCTTACTGCAAAAATCAGACACAAACTGGATGATTGTTTTCCAGAGCTGACCGATGCGCTACTTAATACAATTTATCCCGATTACCAAGCACCTATTCCTGCCATCAGTATTGTTCAATTTTTACCTACAGATAGTTTGGAATCGGCTTTTACATTACCTAAAGGTAGTGAAATTGAGAACGTGAATAATTATGATCACAACTGTAGCTTTCAAACCGCTTATGAACTGAATGTTTATCCTTATCAAGTGGTTGAAGTCAATATGAGTGGTACACCATTCGATGCCCCCTCGTTTGATTTTTCGCATAAAGCGAAGTCTGTTATTAAAATTAATTTACAAAGCTGTTATTGGAGCGATGCATTTAATCAAATCAAACCTGCTGACTTTGATTGCTTTTTATCAGGCGCAGGACAAATTCCCTTTAAACTATTTGAATTGATCTTTAATAATCTTACTGGTATAGCGCTAGCAGATCCCACCGATTACAAAACTGCAAAGTCTATCCCTTTAGAAAATTTAAAGTTTAAAGGGCTGGAAAATAATGAAGGCGTAATTCCTTATAAAAACAAATCTTTTAGCGGATCTCGGTTAATTGCAGAATACTTTACTTGCCCCGAAAAATTTTTATTTTTTAAAATTACAGGAATGCAAGAACTTTGGCATGATATTAATACAAATGCAACGCTGTATTTGTACTTTGACATTGGTGACGAAGAACTGGAAAGACATGTAACAACCAGCAACTTTTCCTATGCCTGTACGCCAATTGTTAATCAATATGAGATTCGAACCGATCCGATTCAATTGGATCGGTATCAGCAAGAAGTCAAAATTCATCCTTATATTGGTGAGACTGAGCGAGCAGAAGTACTGAGCATAAAACGAGTAACGCTGGTTTCACAAGACGGCGATGAAATTGAAGTTAAGCCGTTTTATCAGACTAATTATCCTCAGCAAATGGATGAAAAAAATTATTACTGGCATCTTCGCCGTGAAATGCTTGAAGAAAAAGGCGACAGTATTAAAGATGGGTTTGAAACCTATTTGTCAATTGTTGATATGAATTTTGAAAATCAGGAGTTTGATAAAGGCTGGGTACTCAATGTCGATGCAATCTGCTCAAATCGAAATCAACCAGCGGCCTTACCATTTTCACCGGGTGAACCCAAAATGCAACTGGTTGAGTCATTCTCAGAACTACTAACTGTTGAATGTAAAACACCATTAAGTAAAACCTTGCGTGTTCCACTGCATGAAAAAACACGCTGGCAACTGGTATCACATTTAACATTACAAAATTTTAGTGGTGAACAAGGCTTAGAGACATTACGTCGTACTCTAGCACTCTATGACTTCAGGCGTTCACCCGACTCAAGAAACTTTATTGACGGTATTACCGGCTTAAAAATCGAACCTAAATCTGCACGAATTTTAGTGCAGGGGATTCGAGCCATAGCGCTGGGTAATTTAATTACTATTGAGTTTAAAGAAAATTCTTACGCTGGTAATGGTGTATTTTTGTTTGCCAAAGTACTTGAAAGATTTTTTTCACAGTACACGGCTATTAATTCATTTATTCAATTACAAATTAAAATATATGACCGCATGGCACCACTGTATACTGGGTTGCCCATGACTGGTAATCGAACACTACTATGAGTTTACAGGCATTATTAAATAATCCACATGAGTTTGATTTTTTTCAAGCGGTGTATATATTGGAACGCGAAAAAGAGCTTTCCATGCCAATTATTACCCATGAAAATATGACCAAAATCGGATTTGATGGACCATTAAATAAAGAATCGCTAACGTTTAAGGTTGATCCAAGTTTAGGATTTAATGGCTTATCAGTGTGTAAAATCCACCGTGAAATAAAAGACGATAAGCCACAAAAATGGCAGGTTGTGGTTGCTTTTTTAGGGCTTATTGGTACAAATGGAGTATTACCACAGCACTATACCGAACTTGTACTGCAACGTTTAAAAGCAAGAGATTTAGCCTTAGTTGATTTCTTAAACCTGTTTAATCATCGCTTGATCTCGTTATTTTACCGTGCTTGGGAAAAATACCGTGTGCCGATTCAATATGGTAGAGCGGGGCGAGTTGGGCAAAGAGATACGTTTACTCAATGTATTGACAGTTTAACCGGTAACCTCGCAGAAGAGTCGGTATTTAATTACTATGCCGGCTTTTTTGCCAAACATGTGCGTAATGCGACGTCATTAGAATCGATGTTAAGTGATTTTTTGGCAGCACCAGTAGCGATAGAACAGTTTTGTGGTGAGTGGCTGACAATCGATCCTCAAGAGCAAACTTCACTAAAAGCTAACAGTGAATTTGCCTGTCTAGGTGTTGGTACTATTCTTGGACAGCAATATTGGAGCGTACAAAACAAAATTGAAATTAAAATCGGTCCATTGACGTATCAACAATACAAAAATTTATTGCCTGGTGAGACATTGTCGAATGTTTTGATTCGTTTGATCAAGCAATATATCAATGATGGAATCAAGGTGTCGATTCAGCTTTGGATGAATCAACAAGATATGAAATTTACACAGTTTGGCAGCAAAAATGCTTGTCTGGGACAATTAACCTGGATGTCTCATTTGAAACCTGCCATTGATAAACCCGAATACATTTCTTTTGAATGTTAATTAATTAAACAGAGCCTGGCGCTCCACAATTAAAAAAGGAATTAAGATGTCAAATAATAGTCTTAAAATGCTTGTAGGAAAGAATAATGATTTCTGCAAAAGAAAATTAGAAGCTGCGGCTGGTTTGTGTCACTCCAGAACACATCACCATGTTGAAGTTGAGCATTGGCTTTTAAAAATTCTTGAAGAACCAGCGTCAGACATAAATGTAATTTTGGGACATTTTGGTATTGAAACTCAAGGCGTTATTAACGATATCAATCGTTATTGCGAGAAGTTACGCACGGGTAATATTCATCCGCCTTCATTTTCACCTTATCTAGTCGAAGCTTTAAATAAAGCTTGGAGCGTTGCATCGTTAGACTTTTCTGAACCGGAAATCCGCTCTGGATTTATCTTGATGGCAATTTTGGTCGATGATAGTTTTGCGTCAATGACCAGAGACTTTTCGCCAAAGTTTGAGCGTATTAATTTAGCTGAATTGAAAGCAAATTTTTCTTCGATAGTTCGTGGAAGTTGTGAACAAACCAATGAACAAAATGAGCAAGATACTCAACAAAAAAATCAAGTTAAAGCGAGTAGTAAAACACCTGCATTAGATCAATATACGATTAACCTCACTGCAAAAGCAAAAGAAGGAAAAATAGATCCAGTCATTGGCAGAGATAATGAAATACGACAAATTATCGATATTTTAACACGTCGTCGTCAAAACAATCCGATTTTAACGGGTGAAGCTGGGGTTGGAAAAACAGCTGTCGTCGAAGGTTTTGCACTAAAACTAGCAGAAGGACAAGTGCCTCCCAGTTTGCAAAATATTACCTTAAGAGTGCTTGACTTAGGATTATTGCAAGCTGGCGCGGGTGTCAAAGGTGAGTTTGAAAACCGACTTAAAGATGTGATTAAAGAAGTTCAGTCTTCAGCACAACCTATCGTGCTTTTTATTGATGAAGCGCATACCATGATAGGTGCTGGCGGACAAGCGGGTCAGGGCGATGCAGCTAATCTACTAAAGCCGGCTTTGGCTCGAGGCGAGTTGAGAACTATTGCTGCAACTACCTGGGCAGAATATAAGAAATATTTTGAAAAAGATGCTGCTTTAGCAAGACGGTTTCAAGTTGTTAAAATTGAAGAACCAAGTGAAGAAAAAGCAATTCAAATGTTACGTGGTTTAGCCAAAACTATGGCAAAACATCACCAAATAGATATTTTAAACGAAGCAATTGAAGACGCCGTAAGACTCTCTAGTCGTTACATTTCTGGCCGACAATTACCTGATAAAGCAATTGGTCTGTTAGATACTGCCTGTGCCAGAGTTCAACTTAGTCAATCAGGCGTGCCAGGTAAAATAGAAGATATTAAATTTCAAATTTTTAAGAATAATACAGAAAAAGAAATTCTTACTCGAGAAAATGCTGGTAATGGCAAGCATAATGAAGCTTTGCAAAGACTCGAAGAAGAACTCACTCAGTTTAATGAAAAGTTGAATATACTAGAAGCTCATCAAAAACAAGAGCTTGATTTGGTCAATGAAATTAAACAAAAAAAATCTCAACTTGATGAAGTGATTGCTGCTAAAACTGACGAGTCTGCAATTGATATCATTGGTCAGGAAATTGAAAAACTACAAGAAAATCTAAAAATACTGCAAGCCAATCAACCGATGGTTTTTGAATGCGTTGATGGACAAGTCATTGCCGAAGTTGTTGCTGACTGGACTGGTATTCCTGTTGGTCGAATGCAGTCAGATGAAGTAAAAAACATTCTCGATTTGCAACAAAAAATGGAAGAGCGAGTGGTTGGTCAATCACACGGATTAGCTGCGATTACCAAAACGGTACAAACCTCGCGTGCCAAATTAACCGATCCAAAGCGGCCCATTGGTGTTTTTATGCTGGCAGGTCCTAGCGGTGTTGGTAAAACCGAAACCGCACTGTCGTTAGCTGAACAGGTATATGGCAGCGAGCAAAACCTGACAGTGATTAACATGTCAGAGTTTAAAGAAGAACATAAAGTTTCACTTTTAATGGGCTCTCCTCCCGGGTACGTTGGTTATGGCGAAGGTGGCGTGTTGACTGAGGCGGTCCGTCGCAAACCTTATAGCGTTGTATTGCTAGATGAAATGGAAAAAGCACATCCTGGCGTGCAAGATATTTTTTATCAGGTGTTTGATAAAGGCACGATAAAAGATGGTGAAGGACGCGATATTGATTTTAAAAATACAACGATCATCATGACTTCAAATGCGGGTACAGATACCATCATGAAACTAGCTGATGATCCTGAAACCATGCCGGATGCTGAAGGAATGGCTACTGCAATTCGAGGTGATTTACTACAAATATTTAAGCCAGCATTTTTAGGCCGTATTCAAGTAATTCCGTATTTTCCTTTGGGAGATGAGATTTTGAAGAAAATTACTCATATCCAATTGGCTAAAGTGGCACAGCGTGTCACCGATAATTATGCGGCGACAATAGACTTTGATAATAGCGTGATTGATAATATAGTGATGCGCTGCACCGAAGTTGATTCGGGTGCCAGAAATATTCATCACATTATTACTAACACGATCTTGCCAGAGTTATCGTTAATATTTTTAAATAATATGCTCGATGAAAAAGAGATGAAAAATATTAATGTCACGGTAGAATATGATCAGTTTAAGTATGAATTTGTTTGATGCCATTTAGTGGGTAAAATTAAATTTTATTTAGATTTAGAATAACTGAAAAATATAAAAGTACTTGGAGTGAGGAGGCTAAAAATCTTTATTTTTTATGTCATGAATAATGCGTATATTAATTGACTAAAGGCTATCGATTAATTGGCTTTTTTGCTGCTGAGATTTAAATTAAATAGTAAATGAATCGGTTTATTTTACGTTTGTTCCATTGATTGTCCCATAACACAGATTAATTTTTAAAAAATGATAAATGCATCAAATTTTTAAACAAAAAAAACATTTTAAAAGTTAATTGATTGAGTTGAAAAAATGTACGTGTTAGGATCTCGGACCAGTAGAACATAACACATTATTGATAAGGAAAACGATAAGGAACGTTAAATTTAAATATTCTGGCTTATGAAAAGTAACTTCTAATTAGTCGAATTTATAATGGCAGGGAATGTAAAGTGTTGATGTTACTCCCTCCATTGAATAACAAGAAATCGATTCATCTGGTTTCAACTACTAATTAGCTGCTTTAAGTCGTTATAGTGATACGTATTCAAATTGAAATGTAAAATTAATTTGACTATCGAATTATGGTTTAACTACTGAATTATGATTTATCTATCGAATGATATAATTCTCCTGATCGTTTTAATAAAAACTTAATTAGTGTTTGCTAATAAGCGTTTAAAAATTAAACAAAAGTGACTGATTACAAAAGTGGCTAATTGATTTATCAGTAATCCTGTTAACCGTTAGTCACTTTTAAAAGCATTGTTTGTATTGGTATATTCAATAGCAGTGAAATTGCCGATACTTCAATAAACACATACTACGCAATGTGCCAAAAGGGACTTAACTCTTGAGGTCATAGTAGTAAATCTTAATTGCTGTTGATGCGGTAGTATTGATAGCAGGAAAATTTGAAAATGCAAAAAGGAGTATACTTCTATGAGTACTGAACAAGCTAGTGTCTATTTAAGAATTGACGGTGGTAATGTTAAAGGTGATGTTACTGCATCTAACTATAAAGATATGATTGCTGTAAATTCATTCAGCTTTAGCGCACATCGTGAAATCAATGCGCTGACTGGTGTAATGCAAGAGCGTACAGCTAAAGCGGCTTACCTTGACGAAATCCGTTTCCAAAAATCTTCAGATTGTTCTTCAACTGAACTGTTGAAAAAAGCAACTGTTGGTAAAGCATGTAAATTTGAATTCTTCTTCACAACTCAAGCTGAAGACGGAATCAAAGAAATTGCTAAAATCGAGTTAAACGATGCGATGATCAGCAGTGTTAACATGGAAACTAGTAACGGTGGCGATGCGCGTTTATTTGAATCATTCAGCGTAAGTTATACTGAATTCACTATGACTCACACTCAATATGACGACAAAAACGTTGCTAAAGCGCCTCTACGTTTCAGCTACAGTGGCGTTAAAGGTGAAGCAGCTTAATTTTAAGCTTCAACCACAAAGAATGGGTAAATCTTTACCCATTCTTTTTCTAATTCTGACAATATCATGATTAATTTCTTTATCTAAGAGAAAATGTATGGGAAAGCTAAAACAGGAAAATCATCTTCATTCAATAGAAACACCATTTGGTAAAGATGTACTAGTCTTAGATAAATGTACCGGATCCGAGTCCCTTTCAGATTTATATAGTTTTGACTTATCAATGGTTTCCGAAACGGAAGCATTAGATCCAAAAAAGATTATTGGCAAACCGGTTGGTATAACAGTCAATCTTGAAGACGGCAATAAACGTTACTTTCATGGCCGTATTGTAGAATTTCAATCGGGCGGCACCATCCGCTCAGGAGAATTTCACCGTTATTATGCAACCTTGGTTCCTGAACTGTGGTTTACTCAAAAAACCCAGGATTGTAAGATTTTTCAAGATAAGTCATTCAAAGAAATTATCGAGTATGTACTCGGTAAATATGGCATTTCGTACAAATTTGATTTAACTGGTAGCTATGCCAAACATGATTATTGTGTTCAGTTTAATGAAAGTGACTATACATTTATTTGTCGTCTCATGCAGGAAGAAGGGCTGGTTTTTTATTTTGAACACAAAAAAAGTAGCCATCAGCTGATTATTACTGACGATGTCAGTACCTTTAAAGAATGTGAAGAAGGGGCTGTCCATTTTTCACAGGGAAATGAAAACGATGCCGTGGTTGGTGTAAGAGGAAAATATAAGTTTTCAACCGGTACCCATTTTACTAAAAACTTCGATTTCAAAGCACCAAACAATATTCCAAGCGGATTCGAAAAAGTGGCTAAACCGCTTTTCCCGGATGTGTTAAACCACGAGATCTACAATTATCCAGGTGAAGGTCTGACTGCGGCAGATCTTAAAAAAGAATCAAAAATAAAAACGCAAGCATACAATAAAGAAAACTATATTGTTGATGGTGCATCTGGCAATTATTCAATTAGTCCCGGTAAAAAATTTAAAATTACCGATTCGGCGCTAAAGCAACACAAAAATCAATTACTTCAAATAGTGAATTGTCGCTATATTTTGATTGATGAAACACATCTAAACCAAGGATCGGCTGAGCGAAAATTTCATACATTATTTGAAACTGCTGAAGCCGGTACGCCATATCGAGCAGGCAACCTTATCAAAAAGCCGCAAGTACCAGGAGTGCAATCAGCCATTGTAACGGGGCCTAAAGATCAAGAAATCTATGTAGATGAATTTGGCCGAGTCAAAGTGCAATTCCATTGGGATAGAGACGGTAAATATGACGAAAAAAGTTCATGCTGGTTAAGGGTTTCACAGGCTTGGGCGGGTAAAAGCTGGGGAACATTCTTTCACCCTCGAATTGGTGATGAAGTTCTGGTTGATTTTATTGATGGTGATTTGGATAAGCCGATTGTAGTGGGACGTGTTTATAATGGGAAGAATAAAACTTACTATTCATTACCAGAAAACAAGACTAAATCAGGGATTAAAACTCAATCGACACTAAAAGGAAGTAATACTAATTTCAATGAATTCACTTTTGAAGATAAAAAAGGTGAAGAGAGAATTTATATCCATGCCGAGAAAAACATGGATACCGAAGTCGAAAATGATCAAACCTTAACAGTTGATCATAACCGCGATAAAGTTGTAAAAAATGACCAATCTGAAAATATAGGGAACGACAAGTCAATAGAGGTTAAACGCCATCATACTGAAGGTGTTGGTGGTAATATGTCTATTTCTGTAGACAAGAATCTGATTGAGAAAGTTAAAGTTGATTACACCGAAGATGTTGATCAGAATAAAAAATCAACAATTGGTAAAAATCTTGATGAAGATATCGGTGCAAATCACACTGAAAATGTTAAAGATGACTACATCTTAAATGCTAAACGCATACAAATGACCGCACGTGATGAGATTAGCATTAAAGTGGGTAGCGCGAGCATTTTAATGAAGAAAAATGGCGATATAACCATTCAAGGCAAGACAATCAACATTAAAGGTTCGGGCGATGTCATATTGAAGGGCAAAAATATCAAGGAAAATTAATATGTCAGTTGTTAAACCATTTAAGAAAAAGTCTGATAATCAATCATTCAATTTGCAACCGTTAACGGTTGTTGGCGAAATTGTTTCAGTGAATGAAAATGGTATCGCTTTTATTGATTATCCTCAAAATACTACAGGCCCCATTCAGGCTCGTTCGGTGTTAACGGCTCAACAGCAATCTGGGTTTGAAGCGCTACCCGTAACGGTATTACTCGTATTTGAAGATGCAGATCCACAAAAACCAATTATTACGGGTATTATCAATGAAACACTCTTTGCGCCTAAAATACCTGATATTGAAGAAACTGAAGCAGAAGATACGAAAATAAAAGAGTCAGATAATAGTAAAGCGCAATCACAGCAACTTTTAGGGCAACCCCTATTAGAAGAAGCACTTGAGTTTCCAACTGATACTGCAAAAACAATGCGAGTTGATGGTAAAAAAGTGGTGTTCGATGCCAAGGAAGAAATCCTATTTCAATGTGGAAAAAGCTCGATATTACTAACAAAAAGTGGTCGTATTATTATCAAGGGAACTCATTTGGTCAGTCGCTCAACTGCGAGTAATAAAATAAAAGGTAGTAGTGTTAGTATTAACTAGCTTTTTTCAATTAATAGGGTTTTGCTATGGGTGTTACAGTTGGCGTAAATAATTTGTCGGTAGTACATAAAGGTAGTGGCGGTATGACGCCATGTTTTCCTGATGTTTGTAAAACACCGACTCCGGGCGGACCAGTTCCGATTCCATACCCTAATATTGCTCGTTCTTCTGATTCTGCAAAAACAGCCAAAAAAGTATTTTGCGATGGGAACCCAGTTTGCGTAAAAACATCAAATTTTAAAACTAGCGTAGGCGATGAGCCCGGTGTTGTAAAGGGCATTGTATCTAGCAAGGTTAAGGGTATTGCTGAATTTGTAAATTATTCGTTTGATACAAAAGTTGAAGGAAAAAATGTACCTAGAGCATTTGATTTAATGCTGCATAATAATAAAAATACGGCACCATTTCCGGTGATTCAAAAACCGATTATTAATATTCCTCGAATTGAAGAGGTAAAATGCCTAGTCTGTAATAAAAAGCTCTAAGTTACATTTTTAAATTTGGCGCATACCAATTACATTTTATAGTTTATATCGTTTACGGGTAACATTTTGAGTTCGCATAATATCTACTTTTCAGGAATTGGTCTGTGCTCGCCCATTGCAGGTTTTAAAGATGCCTGTGCCGCCTTTTATGCAGGACTCAATCGATTTGACACTTTTGATACGATGGCCAATCAATCTGAAGATGCGGTCAATATATCAATTGCACCGGCGGCAACTAATCTCGAAGGCTATCAAGGCGTCGCTAAAACTGTAAAAATGCTTAATATGGCATTTGATGATTTGTGTGATAATCTAAAAGCACCACTGCCACAAAATGACCTTTGTATACTCACTGCAATGCCCGAACCTCAACATCGACAATTAGCGCTGACTAATCAGCAGCAATCGTGGCAAGAGCAGCTTAATTCATATATTTCTATGATTACCATGCCACTGTTTAACAAGTTAGCAGCGGATAATCCGGTATTGTCATCTGCTCCTATGCAGTGGGTGTTTGGCGATAGAGTGGCTTTTGCCAGAATTTTAAATAAAGCTATTCAATTAATTAATGAAGGTAGTTACCAGCATTGTCTTCTAATGGTTGCTGATAGCCTGATTAATCGGGCTAATCTTGATACATTGCAAGATGCGCAACAAGTTAAAACTGATAATAATCCGGTTGGTTTTATTGCTGGGGAAAGCGCAGCAATGATTTTATTGTCGAATCAGGCAATTGGTGAACATGCTTTTTCATTGAATATCCAAGTTGCCAGTGATGAATCAACCATCGAGCAGGCAATTGCGCAAGTCGAACCGCAAACTCCTGATGAAGAAAACGAGCAACAAATTCAACTTGAAAGAAATTTATGGCAAGGTGAAAAGCTCATGCCATTAATTAAGCAACTGATTTCGCAAAATTATGAGAATCAGTGGTTTCCGCGTTGTTTTTCTGATATTAACGGAACCGAGTATCGAGCAGTTGAATTTGGTAATTTACAAGTGAAATTAAAGCAAGCCTATCCAAAAGCTTATTTTATGCAGCCACTGATCCCATCACTGAGTTTTGGTGAGCAAGGTACAATGACGGGGCCTTTAGCTTTTGCTTGTGCAATTGCAGGAATGCAGCGTGGCCTGGCTAGACACAATGAAATGTTGATTACTTTGTCAGAACAGTCTGGCAAAAGAGCTGCTATTGCGTTGCGGATGTAATTGGGCTGGTGAAAAGTAAAATAAAGGAGAGGAATAGTTTATGTCATCAGAAATGATAGTTTATCTCGAACGTTACGCAGAAGATGCCAGTCCTGTGGCGTTGAACGATGCGCTTAGAGCCATTTTTTTATTTCAAGAGCCGGGCAAGTGGCGAAAAGCTGATGAGCAAAAAGCAAAAAAGAAGAAAAAAACTGAAGCGGATGAGAATGGTGTTCATATAGCGAGTAATAGTGAACTTGCAGCCAATTTATCTAAAACAGGTAGGGGAAAGCAATACCTGCAAAATTTTAGTGATTATATTAAAGGTGATGGAAGTAGAAATAAAATTTACAAAGAGGTAAGTGAAAATGCATCGGTATTGTGGGGGGATAAACCGCACATGATGGCGTTTTTTAAAAATTATTGTTTGCTTGGGCAGTTTGAATGTAATTTTAATGTGAAGGCCAAGTTAGATAGAAAATATAATGGTACTTCTAAAATAGTAGTTTCAGGAACGAGTAAACCTTATAAATGGGAAGGGCATCATCTGATCCCTGGTGAAGCTTTTTATACTAAAGACAGTAATGGGGCATTTACTGAGGAACAGTTAAAAATATTAAGAACTTGTGAATATGATATTAATAATGGACATAACTTAATTGCCTTGCCGACTAATTATATGGATATGTTTCAGCCAGTGCATAATTTGATTCAGCATCCGAGTAATCATTCTAATTATACTAAGAGGGTGGTGGATGAGATGGAGAAAGTTGCTGATAACCTTAATAAAGCAATAAAATCTGCTGAGGAAGATCATCCTGATATAAAAGTTGAAATTGCTGAAAAGCTTACCGCATTAGAAGATGATTTATGGGATTTGCTTATAAGGCTAGGTAAAGCCGTTGTTACTTCTAAAGTTGCTAAAATACGCTTGAGATTAAGCCGTGAAGATGCCAAGTTAGTTAAATTTAAAGCAAGCTCTGCTGATACAGAATATCAGTTTGGAGCATTAGCCTGAAATTAAAAGTAAGCAATAAGAGAGAACAAAAATGAGCTTTTGGGTTTTATTTAGTACTAATAATGATGATGGTGTTTATTTGAACTATGAGCCAGAAAATGGACCTGATGGTTATATGTATTATGAAGGAGTTTCTTTATTAAAAGATTTTCCCGTACAAGAACAGGCTATTATGGCCTATCATCCTGAATATACCACAAGCCCTAAATTACATGACTTTGTTGAATCTAGAAAACGCTTCCATGTTATTAATCACAAGGTTAGAATTATTTTTGAAAAGTTAAAACTCCCTAGTTTGGAGTATTTGCCGATTAGTATTGTTGATACTAATCAAAAAATAGTTTCTCAAGATTATTGTATTTTGAATCTATTAAAAATTGTAGAGTTTATTGATATGGAACATTCTGAATATCGGCAAGACAGACTTGATAGAGGTCAAATATCTAGAATGAAAAAGCTAGTTATTAAAAAAGATATTCCCGCTGATGCTAAGTTATTCCGCGACCCTAATATGATGGACCGTGTTTTTATTCACGATGATGTGAAAGCCGCATTAGAAGCCGAAAATATTACTGGTTATAAATTAATGCCTGCAGATGGTTGGGAAGGATTTGATTTTTAGTTTTTTAAAAAGGGATTGAGTGGTTCATGAGCTACTGGGTTTTATTTAGTACCAATTTTGATGATGGTGTTTATTTAAAGGATGAACCAGAAAGGGGACCTGAGGACTTTGAGTATTTTAGTGGAAAAACACTAATAAATAGCTTCCCTACACAAGATCAAGCTATTATGAAATATCATCCTGAATATACAACGAGTCCTAAATTACATGATTTTGTGGAATCGATGAATCGGTTTCATATTATAAATAATAAAGTTAGATCTGTTTTTGAAAAACTAAAACTCTCTAATTTGGAATACTTGCCTATTAGCATTAAGGATAATAACCAACAGTTAGTTTCACAAGATTATTATATTTTAAATCCATTAGGGAGCGTCAATTTTATCGATATGGAGAAGTCGGAATATACAATTGATGATTTTGATGAAACACAAATTGATTTTATTCAAAAATTAATTGCTAAAAAAGATATTCCTGAAAGTGCACGATTATTTAGAGCAAGTACCATGATGGATCGTATCTTTATTCACGATGATGTTAAAGAAGCATTAGAAGCTGAAAATATTACTGGTTATAAATTAATGCCTGCGGATGGTTGGGAAGGATTTGATTTTTAAACACTAATAATCTGAAAATAATATAAACTCAAAATTAATTGCAATAACTTGATAAGTTATTGCTTTTATTCTGTTAGTAAAAAGGAAAAAATAAAAATGGAAATAAAAAAGAACACATTTGAACTCTATATAGAGAAAGCAACTAAAGCTTTTGTTAAAGAAATATTACGCTATAAACCCAAACCATATCAAAGACTATATTTATCAGCAAATTATAGAGGTGAATTTGGCCGTTTTGCATTAGGATTAACTGAAGATATTAAAGACTATTACTGGGAATATATTGGAGAGTGTGAAAGTTGGGATGATGACTTAAATTCTCGAATTTGTAGTGATGTTGGTCGCCAATATAGCTGGCTTATTTATGATGAAGAGTCTGATGATTATGAGGACAATGAAGAAAATAGAGAAATATTAAATGGCTATTTTGAGTGGCATGCATTGGCACAAGTAGCCATAGAATTACTCAATAAAAATGAACTAAAAGAATACTTTGGTTCGATTTCTTACATTGAAATTGAATCTCCTTATTCGATTGTAAAATTTGACCATCACATACCAGACCTTAAGGAAAGAAAAGCAATAATAAATCAAATGGTTGCAACGTCTGAATATCAAGAGCGATTATTAGATGGATGGGGAAACACATACAACGGCCAAATCATTGACCCATTTCTATCAAAGTTTTTCTCAACTAAAAAGTTAGACCTGATTAATCAGATAAATGCAGCTAAACTGGCTTCTCCTGAGCATGTACCACAAGAAGTAAGTGTAAGTATTTTCGAAAACTTTAAAAATGGTGCATCATCATTAGAAATGAGAAAAAGGTTTCATCAACAAGAAACAGAAGGACAATGGGCTGGTTATTGGATTCATAATATGAGATATGGATGGATTGCTTACTATCAGGTAAGAGACGATAACTCGATTATATTAGGTACTATTTGTAGAAATTAAGCATTGGCTAATAAAGCAATGATGCTATCAGTTAAAATTGACTAATTAATGCTTCTGCTAATAGCTTTTATTAGCAGTTTAATCCCGTCAAATCCACCACAGTAATAAGTCTTTTTACCCAATTCATGATAAAATATTGCCCATTATCAATACATAATTCAATAAAAATTGACGATAGAGAAAAAAATGGTTAATGATGATTTAAAAGGGTTTCAAGTCAGTTCTCAATACCAGCTCAATGAAATGAAAGGAATGCTTGACCTGAGCGAGCCTTGGCTAGAGTTTAAAACTACTGCAAGAGAAATATGTGACCACTTTTTAACATTATCGGCGGCTTCATTATTGGCTGATATGAAGCCCTCGATGTTTATCTTAAACTTGAGTCGTAGCGCAGAAAACTGGCGAAGATTTCTAACTACCGCTGCTAAACATTACCAACAGCAACCTACCCTTAATTACAATACGCCGCTTTATGCCGCCATAATTGCTAATAATCACCAAGTATTACAAAATATAGAAACGGCACTACCAATAAACCCAGTAAAAAATGAAGAATATGATGACAACTTTTACTTTAGCTGGGTAATGTTATTACTGACTATAAATGAAAAACATTCGCCAGGCTCTACATTTAATGAAAAAAATATCAGTCATTTATGTCAAACTCAACTCAACAAATTCTTAGAAATTGATACTACAGATTATCGAAGTAGTTTACTTAAAGCCTTGCTGTCAATGGACGATAAAACCGAAGAAGATTTTTGGATTGCTTTTGCTGATGGTGTGTTTAATTATGATATGCAGGTTACTAAAAAAGTGCAATCAATCGCAACCAAAGTGAGTCAATTTATTGCGCATCGATTTATTTGGTTTGAAGGGTTAGCATGGCTTACATTGGCTAGAAAAAAAGGCTTTACTGTACAATCTGCTAATTATAAATACTGTCCCGATGAAGTGTTTGAGCCGATTGAATTTCAGTACCAGAATGATTGGTTGCTTATTCCAATGATTGAAAAGGAATAACAATGGCACAAGTACAAGTCAATAACGCGACAGTTATGCAGCATGAAATGTTATTTTTAACAGATAAAAATGCATCGCTAATACTTTCTTTAGTGGTTAAGGGAACATTCGATTTACTACCAAAAAGCGAAGAAGGAATAGAATGTGAACTAAAGTTTGCTGAACAACAGCGCCCTGTTAATCTCGACGGAGAATATGTTGCTCAGCCAGAAAGCTCGAGTTATCTCTATGAACCAGAAACTGCTTATACCAAGCCCACCACTGATATAGTTGTCATTGGTGACGCAGTATCAGGCCGCGGGCCAGTTAGGGCGCTAACAGTCGATATAAAAGTTGGCCAGTTACAAAAGAAGCTGATGGTTTTTGGCGATAGACAGTGGATTAAACAGTCATCCAGCTACAGGATATCGACACCAGAACCTTTTGAATCATTACCGCTTATTTATGAGAACGCTTTTGGAGGTTGGGATAGACGGGATAGTGATGAAAGCAATCATCATTTTGAAGCACGTAATTCCGTAGGAAAAGGATTTTACCATCCTGAGGTTACAAAGAAAAATATTGATAGCGAGCTGCCGTTATACTTACCAAATATAGAAAACCCTGAGCAATTGATTCAAAAAATTACAGACACACCTGAGCCCGCCGGTTGTGGGTTCACACTACCTCATTGGCAACCTAGAGTGACTCTTGCAGGCACTTATGATGAGCAATGGCTAACTACAAAAAGTCCATTATTGCCTGATGATTTTCGATCTGATTTTTTTAATGCAGCGAGTCCAGGATTGATCGCACCAAAATATTTATGTGGTGATGAAAAGGTTCAAATTAGCAATATGACTAGAAATGGATTATTGATTTTTGAATTACCCAAGCTTAATCCATACTGCTCAATTGAATTAACTGATAGTGATAACCCTATGCCGTTACTGCTTGATACCGTAATTATTAATTTAAAAAATCAACAAGTAGAATTAATTTGGCGAAACTATTTAACTGTTTTAGGGACACACAGTGTCCAATCTGTTGATATAAGCTATACCAACAAGTTTGATATTTAATTACTATTAAAAGCGAATATTTTATAATAAGTAATAAGTAATAAGTAATAAGTAATAAGTAATAAGTAATAAGTAATAAGTAATAAGTAATAAGATAAATACTTTGATAAAGTAAGTAATAGTTAAAAGTAGTATGATTAATTTCGCTACTAATAAAAATAAAGTGTAGATTTTTATGGCAACTAACCAATTAGAATTTCGCGAAGAACTCTATATCGAGCATCTAGAAGAAGCCTCCTTTTTATATGAAAAGCGGCTTAATTGGCTAGAAGATGATGAAGTCGGCTGGCAGGAACTTGAAGAAATTGACTTGGCGATTGACGCTCATCTAGATGCACTTATTGTCGGTGATCAATTAGCACTACAAACTTGCTTAAAGCAAATTCCAAATGCAGATTTTGGGGTGTTACATACCATTGTTCGTATTATTTGTCGTTATCGTCTAGTTCATCAATTGACAAATATGTGGGGAAAAATTGATCTTGAAGATGAAGATAAAATTAAGGCAATAGCCGATGCACTAAAGTGGGAAGTCTCTAAAGAAATGCTACCTTATCTGATAAGCGTATTCGAAAATCAGCAAACTGAGTTATATCCGGTTGTAACTCCTGCGCTTGCACGATGCGATGAACTGGCTCAACAAAGATTAGCTGCGTCGTTAATCAATGCACAAACAAAAGATAAGTTGACGTTATTAGAAAATATATACTCCTGTAAGCACAATTTAACTAATGAAAATTATTATCACTTACACCATTACTTACAAGATTCAGATAAAAGGATCGTTCATCAAACTGCACTAATTTTGATAGCCTTTAATGATAATACTTTAAACGAATGTCGATCTCGTATTCGGCAGTTGCCGTATTTGTTTGCCTTGGCTGGCAATGAGCAAGATAGCCAAATGCTATTAAATGTTGCACAAAATGGTGAAGCAGACGCAGATATTTTGATTGCTCTCGGGCTTACAGGCATCTTTACAACGGTATTCACTTTAATTAAATATCTTGAACATCCCGAACTGTCTGATAAAGCTGCGTTAGCTTTAAATTTGATTACAGGAGCAAATCTTTATGTAACTGAGCATAAAGCTGATGATGTCAAAGAGGATGAATTATTTGAAAGTGAGCTAGATGCTTTTAAAAATAATGAGCTTCCAAAAAACATTAATGGTTTACCTTTTGGTGTTGCAGTAAAAAAATTGTCAACGAATGTTGAGGAGTGGGAAAGCTGGTTGAAAGCAAATCAAAATAAGTTTTTTCCAGAGGGTTGCTATCGAAATGGTCACTTTTTTTCTGCAAGTGAGTTGCTCAATAATTTAATCAATAATCAAATGCCAACAAAACTACGGCAGCTAGCTTATAATGAGCTAATACTTCGTTACCAATTAACTATACCTTTTTATGTCGATGATCCGATTTATCAACAGCAAATTACAATAAATAAAATTTATCAGTGGATAGAAAAAAATAAAGCTCAGAATCCTGATGGTTTTTGGTAATACATAAACGTATTCAATAGCATTAAATTTGGAGAAATAGAAATGGAATTTTGTTTGATTCGTTGGGCATCGCCAACTTATGAAATTGTATTTACTCATGCCTGTTCAACTCGCGATGAAGAACTGAAATCTGTTGCGCCTGATGACTTAGTTGTTGAAGACTTACAAAGCCGTATGGATTGGATTGGAGATGCTGCACAGGTTTTTCATGGGTTAATGCAAAAAAAGAAATCTTTCATGCATAAAGAATTAAAAATTATTGCTGGTTGGGTAAACTCAACTGATGCATTTGCTGTTTATTAAAAAAATGAAACTAATCTTAAGGCTATCTATTGGTTTTTTTATTGTATCAATATTATTAAGTTGCCATTCAGCAAGTAACGAATCGGAAAAAAATATGACAACAATACCTTTTATTATTCAAGCCGGTATGAGTACCGAAGACTATCAACAAAAAAATTCACATTACGTAAAAAAGCGTATTGACAAACAGCCAGCTGGTTTAAATTTTTATGAATATCGTTGGCCCGTAAAAGAAAATGGTCAGGTTCGAGTAGATGCGGGTAGTGCGAGTTTCCTTATTCCCAATGTTTTGAGTATTGTTGGAACTGAAGATACTGAAGCTTTAAGTCGTGGTATTTATGACTTTAGTATTAATAGTGGCTTAACGCCGGATGAATTTATCGAGCATGACCAAGCACGCATACTATTAATGTCTCATTTACAGTCCTTACTTACTTTGGGCTGGAAGCCTTATTTAGAATTTCATATTTATCCAAGGCTTTCGGGAAAGCAGTCATTTCAATTTGCTATCGAAGATGGGTTTTATACCCCAGATCCTACATATACCCCAGATCTAGATGAATGGATGAAGCTTAAATATGGGGGAACTTGGACTTTCTTTAATGAAAAAGTCTTTTTGGAAGTCCGCCTTCGTCGAGAGTCGCAGTTTATAGATGTTAATCGTCCTGGTGTTTATTTATTAACTCACACTGTTTTGACTAATGAGGCTAAAGCACAAAGTTATTTCAAAGGTGAAGAAAGATATAAATGGCAATCACTTTGGGCGGATGAAATTAAAAAAGATAAAAGAAAGCGCTACGAAAAAGAAGTGGAATTAATCCAGCAAGGTTATCGCATTAATACACGCTATGTAGATCCGATAATTCATCCTGACGATCCGATTGAACCGGAAGATGTGGAAGAGCTGTTAGCGATTATCGAGCAACATGCGATTGAATAGGCCATTGGTTAAGCAGGAGTTTACGTTGATTTGCGATTCACTCATATTAAAGTGTGGCTTATGTGGTTTGGTTTTCTAAGTTTAATAGGGTGCAAGCCCTCATCCGAGCGGGAGGTTATTACGACTATGGCGCCCCCTTTTATTATTCAAGCCGGTATGAGTGTTGACGACTATCAACAAAAAAATTCACATTACGTAAAAAAACGTATTGATAAACAGCCAGCAGGTTTAAATTTTTATGAATATCGTTGGCCGGTCAAAGAAAACGGTCAAGTTCGCGTAGAAGCGGACAATGCTGGTTTCGTGATTCCCAACGTTTTAAGTTTTACTGGGACTGAAGATACAGAATACTTAGAAGGTGGCATTTTTAAATTTAGTATTCGAAGTGGCTTAACATCGGATGAATTTATCGAGCATGACCAAGCCCGTATACTATTCATGTCTCATTTACAGTCTTTACTTACTTTGGGCTGGAAGCCTTATTTAAGGTATCATACTTATCCCCGACTGTTAGGAAAGGAGTCTTTTGCCTATGCCATTGAAAGTGGTATTTATACACCGGACCCAACTTACACCCCTAGCCTTGAGGAGTGGATGAAGCTGAGATATGGGGGTAGCTGGGTTTTCTATTATAATGATGACTTTTTAGAAGTGAGTTTTGAGCGACATTCTAAGTTTATGAAAGTTGAAGAACCTGGTGTTTATTTAGTATCTCATACGCTGTTAACAACTGATGCAAAAGGACGTAGTTATTATAAAGATAAACAGCGTGATGAGTGGCAGTCTCTTTGGTCTGAAACGGTGAAAGAATATAAAAGCAAACGCTACGAAAAAGAAGTCGAACTAATCCAACAAGGTTATCGCATTAATACACGCTATGTTGAACCAAAAATTCATCCTGACGATCCGATTGAACCCGATAATGTGGATGAACTGTTGGCAATTATTAAGCAACATGCGATTGAATAGCCAATTGGTTAAGCAGGGGTTTATATTGATTTGCGATTCACTCAAATAACATTCGGGATTATATGGTTTGGCTTTATGGGTTTAATAGGGTGCAAGCCCTCATCCGAGCGGGAGGTTATTAGGGCTATGGTGCCACCTTTTATTGTTCAAGCCGGTATGAGTACCGAAGACTATCAACAAAAAAATTCACATTACGTAAAAAAACGTATTGATAAACAGCCAGCAGGCTTAAATTTTTATGAATATCGTTGGCCTGTAAAAGAAAACGGTCAGGTTCGAGTAGAAGCGGGTAATGCTAGTTTTGTAATTCCCAATGTTTTGAGTACTGTTGGAATTTTAGATGCAGAGAGACCTGAAGCTGGTATCTATGATTTTGGGATTAATAGCGGTTTTACGTCTGAAGAGTTTATTGAGCACGACTTGGCTCGAACAACAATGATGAATCATTTAAATTCGTTAATCGTCGCAGGGTGGAAACCTTATTATCGCTATTTTTCTTCGCCACGTTTATTAGGAAAGCAATCTTTTGAATTTGCGATAGAAGATGGTTTTTATTCACCTGATCCAACTTATACACCAACACTGGAGGAGTGGATGAAACTGGAGTTTGGTGGTGTATGGAGCTTTTATTATCAAGATAATTTTTTAGAAGTGAGTTTTGATCGAAATTCGCGATTTTTAAAAGCTACCGAGCCTGGTGTTTACTTGGTTACTCATAAATTAATCAGTCGAGATGAGAAAGGCCGAAGTCTTTACCAAGGTGAGGAAAGAGACAAGTGGCAGTCTCTTTGGTCTGAAACGGTGAAAGAATATAAAAGCAAACGCTACGAAAAAGAAGTGGAATTAATCCAACAAGGTTATCGCATTAATACGCGCTATGTAGAACCCAAAATTCATCCTGACGATCCGGTTGAACCGGATAATGTGGATGAGCTGTTAGCGATTATTGAGCAACATGCGATTGAATAGTCCATTGGTTAAGTAGGAGTTTACGTTGATTTGCGATTCACTCATATTAAAGTGTGGCTTATGTGGTTTGGCTTTTTGAGTTTAATAGGGTGCAAACCCTCATCCGAGCGGGAGGTTATTACGACTATGGCGCCACCTTTTATTATACAAGCCGGTATGAGTGTTGTTGATTATCAACAAAGAAATTCACATTACGTAAAAAAACGTATTGATAAACAGCCAGCAGGTTTAAATTTTTATGAATATCGTTGGCCTGTAAAAGAAAATGGTCAGGTTCGAGTAGAAGCTGGCAATGCTGGTTTTGTCATTCCCAATGTTTTAAGTTTTACTGGGACTGAAGATGCAGAATACTTAGAAGGTGGCATTTTTAAATTTAGTATTCGAAGTGGCTTAACGCCGGATGAATTTATTGAGCATGACCAAGCCCGTATACTATTAATGACCCATTTACAGTCCTTACTTACTTTGGGTTGGAAGCCTTATTTAAGGTATCATACTTATCCCCGACTGTTAGGAAAGGAGTCTTTTGCCTATGCCATTGAAAATGGTATCTATACACCGGACCCAACTTACACCCCTAGCCTTGAGGAGTGGATGAAGCTGAGATATGGTGGTAGCTGGGTATTCTATTATAATGATGACTTTTTAGAAGTGAGTTTTGAACGACATTCTAAGTTTATGAAAGTTGAAGAACCTGGTGTTTATTTAGCTACCCACACTCTCATAACAATTGAGGCTAAAGGCAAAAACTATTTTAAGGATAAAGAACGAGATAATTGGCAGTCACTTTGGGTTGATATTGTTAAAAAATTTAAAAAACAACGCTACGAAAAAGAAGTGGAATTAATCCAACAAGGTTATCGCATTAATACGCGCTATGTAGAACCGAAAATTCATCCAGACGATCCCGTTGAACCGGATGATGTGGATGAGTTGTTAGCGATTATNCAACAAGGTTATCGCATTAATACGCGCTATGTAGAACCGAAAATTCATCCAGACGATCCCGTTGAACCGGATGATGTGGATGAGCTGTTGGCGATTATTGAGCAACATGCGATTGAATAGTCCATTGGTTAAGTAGGAGTTTACGTTGATTTGCGATTCACTCAAATAACATTCGGGATTATGTGGTTTGGCTTTTTGAGTTTAATAGGGGGCAAGCCCTCATCTGAGCAGGAGGTTATTAGGGCTATGGCGCCACCTTTTATTATTCAAGCCGGTATGAGTGTTGAGGACTATCAACAAAAAAACTCACATTATGTTAAAAAACATATTGATAAACAACCAGCAGGTTTAAACTTTTATGAACATGACTGGCCAGTTAATAGTAAAGGACAAGTTCGTATTGAGGCAGGTAGTGCGAGTTTCCTTATCCCCAATGTTTTAAGTATCGTTGGAACTGAAGATGCTGAATTTTTAAGTCGTGGTATTTATGACTTTAGTGTTAATAGTGGCTTAACGCCAGATGAATTTATCGAGCATGACCAAGCCCGTATACTATTAATGACCCATTTACAGTCCTTACTTACCTTGGGTTGGAAGCCTTATTTAAGGTATCATACTTATCCCCGACTGTTAGGAAAGGAGTCTTTTGCCTATGCCATTGAAAATGGTATCTATACACCGGACCCAACTTACATCCCTAGCCTTGAGGAGTGGATGAAGCTGAGATATGGTGGTAGCTGGGTATTCTATTATAATGATGACTTTTTAGAAGTGAGTTTTGAACGACATTCTAAGTTTATGAAAGTTGAAGAACCTGGTGTTTATTTAGCTACCCACACTCTCATAACAATTGAGGCTAAAGGCAAAAACCATTTTAAGGATAAAGAACGAGATAATTGGCAGTCACTTTGGGTTGATATTGTTAAAAAATTTAAAAAACAACGCTACGAAAAAGAAGTGGAATTAATCCAACAAGGTTATCGCATTAATACGCGCTATGTAGAACCGAAAATTCATCCAGACGATCCCGTTGAACCGGATGATGTGGATGAGTTGTTAGCGATTATCGAACAACATGCGATTGAATAGTCCATTGGTTAAGCAGGAGTTTACGTTGATTTGCGATTCACTCATATTAAAGTGTGGCTTATGTGGTTTGGCTTTTTGAGTTTAATAGGGTGCAAACCCTCATCCGAGCGGGAGGTTATTACGACTATGGCGCCCCCTTTTATTGTTCAAGCCGGTATGAGTGTTGACGACTATCAACAGAAAAACTCCCACTATGTAAAAAAGCATATTGATAAACAGCCAGCAGGTTTAAATTTTTATGAACATGACTGGCCAGTTAATAGTAAAGGACAAGTTCGTATTGAGGCAGGTAGTGCGAGTTTCCTTATCCCCAATGTTTTAAGTATCGTTGGAACTGAAGATGCTGAATTTTTAAGTCGTGGTATTTATGACTTTAGTGTTAATAGTGGCTTAACGCCAGATGAATTTATCGAGCATGACCAAGCCCGTATACTATTAATGACCCATTTACAGTCCTTACTTACCTTGGGTTGGAAGCCTTATTTAAGGTATCATACTTATCCCCGACTGTTAGGAAAGGAGTCTTTTGCCTATGCCATTGAAAATGGTATCTATACACCGGACCCAACTTACATCCCTAGCCTTGAGGAGTGGATGAAGCTGAGATATGGTGGTAGCTGGGTATTCTATTATAATGATGACTTTTTAGAAGTGAGTTTTGAACGACATTCTAAGTTTATGAAAGTTGAAGAACCTGGTGTTTATTTAGCTACCCACACTCTCATAACAATTGAGGCTAAAGGCAAAAACCATTTTAAGGATAAAGAACGAGATAATTGGCAGTCACTTTGGGTTGATATTGTTAAAAAATTTAAAAAACAACGCTACGAAAAAGAAGTGGAATTAATCCAACAAGGTTATCGCATTAATACGCGCTATGTAGAACCGAAAATTCATCCAGACGATCCCGTTGAACCGGATGATGTGGATGAGTTGTTAGCGATTATTGAGCAACATGCAATTGAATAGCTGGTGGTGATTTAGTCTGTGTTCATTGCGTTTGATTAAGGTTTAATGAAAAGCCTGCTAATATGCTTTATGTTTGGTTGCTTAAAACATTGACTGGCCCACTATGCTCACTATTTCAATAAAACCTATTCTGGCAGAACAAACGTTGATGATTCGTCATCGAGTGTTATGGCCCAACCAATCTATCGAGTTTTGTCGTTTAAAAGAAGATGAGACAGCTTTGCACTTTGGGGCATATTTTAATGAACAACAGTTAATTGCAGTGGCGTCAATCTTTATCATAGAACGTAGCGCCAGGCTTAGAAAGTTTGCCACTTTACCCGAATTTCAAAATCAGGGTGTTGGCTCACAAATGCTGCGCTTTTTGCTTAACCAACTACAACAGCAAAATGTTGATTACTTTTGGTGCGATGCTCGCACCGAAGCAATTAATTTTTATGAACGATTTGGGCTGAAAGCAATAGGTGATATTTTCTATAAAAGTCAGGTTGCCTATATTAAAATGGGCGTTGATTTAAACACCCAACCCAATTGATCGTATTGACAAATATTCATCAAGCTTTGGCTGTTACCTCTTTAATCGATTGATTAGCTGATGTTTCTGCTTCAATCACCTGCTCAATATAGTCATCTTTGATAATTGATTGCTCAATAAAAACAGTTTTACGCTTTGGTTTTAATTGACTGAAAATAACACCAAAAATAATCAACCCGACAGATAGATACTGCCATTGGGTTAGTGACTCATCGAGTAATAGCCAACCAAAGAATAGCGTAAATATTGGTAAAAGATTCATCCAGCTACCGACTCGACTGGCAGGTAGAGCCCTTAATGAGGCGTTATATAAAATAAAGGCAATCACGTTGACTCCCCAGGCTAAAAATAATACAGCCATAATGGCTTCGCCAGAAACTTCGGCAGGAACAGGCTTATTAAAGGCAAGTACCAGCGGTAAAAAGAAAAGTGTTCCAAATAACGCCTGCATACTGGTTAAAAAGACCGGCGAGTAGCGCTCTCCCAGCATTCTTGCCAGTAAGCTATAGCCCGTGGCAAAGCAGATCGCAATAAATTCCAGGCCATTTCCTAGTAAATGATGACTTGAGGAGGCTTTGGCTTCACCTAAAAATGATAACAAAGCCGCGCCAATCACAGCGATAATGCCACCAATCACCATACGCGAGTTAATGCTTTCTTTTAAAAAGTAAAAAGCAGCAATGGTTACCATAAAAGGATGCAGCGCGGTGATCATACCGGCTTCTGATGCCGAAGTATAAGTCAGCGCTAAACCTTCAAAGACAAAATAGAGGCAAGGTTCACATAAAATCAGGCCTAAAATCAGCCAAATGTCCCCTTTTTGATACACATGTCTCGCCTGCTTGATTTGAGGCAAGAAAAACGCCAGTACCGCCACGGCTAATAGCATCCGCAAAAATACTGTTAAAAATGCGCCAAGTTCGGCAACCGCAACTTTCATGGCGATAAATGAGGCTGCCCAAATAATAATGGCAATGATCACCTGAGTGGTGGCTTTGGCGGTATGACAATTGGTAAATGACATGGGCTTAATAATAAAGCTGCTCAAAAATAATACAGGCGAGTAGTGTAATTGGATAATTTTTCAGCGCAAGCAAATAAAATTGAGAGTTCGCATTAAAAAAAGTAATGCCAAAGTCTTAACAATGTACAAAGATTAACTCATGCACCATTTTGGTGCATGAGCTGCTGTCCATGCACCAAAAAAAGGCTTTTTATTCGGGATTATCCAACTATAATTGCCTTAATTTCGCTTTTTGTTGAATATAAAAACTGGCATCAACTTTGCTTTTACCTTTGCCAGTGAAGTAATTAAAAAAAAATTATCCATTCCAGACAATGTTTGAGGAAAACACAATGAGCAATAAAGATATCTTTAAAATGATAGAAGAAAACGAAGTTTCTTTTGTCGACCTGAGATTCACTGATACAAAAGGAAAGGAGCAGCACGTTACATTGCCTGCTCACTGCATCGATGAGGACTTTTTAGAAGAAGGTAAAATGTTCGACGGCTCTTCAATTTCTGGCTGGAAAAGTATTAATGAGTCTGACATGGTATTAATGCCTGATGTTGATACTGCGGTAATTGACCCTTTTTGTGAAGACAGCACACTTAACCTGCGCTGTGACATTTTAGAACCTTCTACCATGCAAGGTTATGATCGTGACCCACGTTCTATCGCAAAACGTGCTGAGGCTTATTTAAAATCGACTGGTATTGCCGATACTGCGTATTTTGGGCCTGAGCCAGAGTTTTTCTTGTTTGACGATGTGCGTTTTAGCATTGATATGAAAGGCGCTTCATATCGAATTGATTCTAACGAAGCTGCTTGGAACTCAGAGCGTCGCTATGATGATGGTAACATGGCTCACAGACCACGCGTAAAAGGCGGATATTTTCCTGTACCGCCAGTAGACTCTTCGCAAGATATTCGTTCACAAATGTGTTTGGTTTTAGAAGAGTTGGGTGTAAAAACTGAAGCTCACCACCACGAAGTGGCTACGGCTAACCAAAATGAGTTGGCGACCAAGTTTAATACTTTAGTGGCCAAAGCCGACGAAACGCAAATTTTAAAATATGTTGTGCATAATGTTGCTCACGCTTATGGTAAAACAGCAACCTTTATGCCTAAGCCGGTTGTTGGTGATAACGGCAGCGGTATGCACGTTCATCAATCATTGGCAAAAGATGGCGTGAATCTGTTCGCAGGTAATAAATATGGTGGTTTATCAGAAGAAGCACTTTATTACATTGGTGGAATTATAAAGCATGCGCGTGCATTAAACGCATTAACAAACCCTTCTACCAACTCTTATAAGCGTTTGGTCCCAGGATTTGAAGCGCCAGTTATGTTAGCGTATTCCGCGAAAAATCGTAGTGCGTCGATTCGTATTCCGCATGTACCAAGTGAAAAAGGTCGTCGTATTGAAGTCCGCTTCCCTGATCCAATTGCTAATCCTTATCTGGCATTTACTGCGATGTTAATGGCGGGTCTTGATGGTATTCAAAACAAAATTCATCCTGGTGATGCAATGGATAAAGATTTATACGATTTACCACCTGAAGAAGCGGCTGAAATTCCACAAGTAGCCAGCTCCTTAGAAATGGCACTAGAAGCTTTAGATCGTGACCGTGAGTTTTTAACTCGAGGTAATGTTTTTAGTGATGACTTTATCGACTCTTATATTGCACTGAAGCAGGAAGATGTAACTTACTTGAACATGACAACGCATCCTGCTGAATTTGATATGTATTACAGCCTGTAAGCACTAACAAATTTTGTAAAAACTAAAGCCCGGCTTGATGTCGGGCTTTTTTGTTTTACACTTTCCATGAAACTGTTGAAAGGTTGATATGTCTGATGATTAAGACATACTCGAATTATTCACCAATCAGGATTTGCTAATAGCGAGGCAAGTCGGTGATTGAAAAAATGGTTAAAGGATAGAAGACTCAGCTGTTTTTATGAAAATGTAGACAGCTTAATAGGCATTTGAAGTCAACTGGGTTAATCTTAATGAGCCGTTTGTAGGTTATCTGCATACCGCTTTAATATCGGTAACAAAAATTTATGTTAACAATTGGGAGAGCACTATGAAACCGCATCTCTTTAGTTCCGACAGTTTATCGACTGTAAGAGTATTGGTTATTTGGGGTATCGTGATAGCTGGTATCATTATCAGCCAACTTGCCTTAGCCGAAGACGAAAAGAAAATTTATCGATGGGTCGATAAATATGGACAGGTACACTACACAGACGAACCCCGTAAGGGAGCAACTGAGCATAAAGTAAAAGAAGTGCCTGCCATTAAAATGGAAACGCCTGATTATTCGGTTTTAGAGCAATACAAACCCCAAGAAAATCCAACGAGCAATAGCAACTCGCCAGTGATGGATGCTTATCAGCAACTGGTGCTTACCCAGCCTGAAAATGATGGGGTGATTCGTAATAATGCCGCAACGGTAACACTGGTTGCAACAATTCAGCCTGCGTTAAAACAACAGCATCAGCTACGTTTTTTTCTCGATGGTCAGTTAATTAAAAGTGACAAGGGAAGCTTACAAGTTAAAGCTGAAAATGTTCGTTATGGTCAACATTCGGCTCAAGTTGTCATCGTGGATGAAACGGGCAAACAAATTCAGGCAAGTCAGACAAATTCATTTCATTTGTTGAATCGAATTAAAAAGAAATCGAAAAACTAGAAAAAAGTAAAAGTGAAAACTTAGCGGTTTTTCAATGACAAAATAATGAAGCAATTAAGCTGTTTTCTATCGCAAAATAAAATAAATCAGTTGAATTGATAAACTTGTTTTTATTTTTAAAAAGCGTTATAAAAATCAATGTCAATAGAATGTTAATTTAGTCTCAGAATCTAAAGGGTTGATCCTCTATTATTCTTATCAAATCAAATTTGATGACAACTTGATTTTCAACCCCTGATTTGCCCGCTGATATGCGGGCATTTTTTTAGAAATTTTCTGTTCTTTATACTTTTTTTGACAATTCGTTTTTATGCGTGGTTTTAGTGACTTGTTTTAGTGACTACTTTTGACGACTCTGTATTGTCGTCAACGATAATCGACTAACTGATTTCAACTTACTTAATTGTCAAAATAAAAGGTTGTCAAAATGAGTGAGTGATTAACTCGCCTCATTTTCCAGTTTGTGCTCTAAATAATGAATGTTAGTGCCACCCTTTAAAAAGTTTTCATCTGACAT
The DNA here is from genome assembly GCF_040719265.1 of Aliikangiella maris. NCBI lineage: Bacteria > Pseudomonadati > Pseudomonadota > Gammaproteobacteria > Oceanospirillales > Pleioneaceae > Aliikangiella > Aliikangiella maris. Next base: position 121,139 of record NZ_JBFDAH010000008.1, read on the forward strand.
TATTTTTCGCTGTAATTCGATATTGGTTTTAATACCATCAATAATCACTTCATCCAGCGCCATTTGCATTCGTGCCAGCGCAACTTCTCGTGTTTCGCCATAGGTAATTAATTTTCCAATCATCGAGTCGTAGTTTGGTGGAACTCGATAACCTGAGTAAATGTGTGAGTCCCAACGCACACCTGGACCGCCGGGTGCATGATAGCGATTGATAGTACCGGGTGAAGGAATAAAAGTTCGAGGATCTTCGGCATTAATTCGGCATTCAATTGAGTGACCGCGCAGGTGAATATCTTCTTGTTTGAAAGACAAGGGTTGTCCTTCGGCAACGCGAAGTTGTTCTTTAATAATATCAACGCCAGTAATCATTTCTGATACAGGGTGTTCGACCTGTACTCGAGTATTCATTTCTATAAAATAAAACTCGCCTTTTTCATAAAGAAATTCAAAGGTTCCAGCACCGCGATAGCCAATTTCTTTACAGGCTTGTACACAGCGCTCACCAATAAAGCGGCGTTTTTCTTCGGTAATACCTGGGGCAGGAGCTTCTTCAACAACTTTTTGATGGCGACGTTGCATTGAGCAATCGCGCTCACCCAGATAAATGGCGTTACCATGATTATCAGCCATGACTTGTATTTCAACGTGGCGTGGTGTTTGTAAAAACTTTTCCATATACACCATATCATTGTTGAATGCTGCTTTGGCTTCGGCTTTGGTCATTTCGATTGATTTAATTAAATCTTCTTCTTTGTGAACCACCCGCATACCACGTCCGCCGCCGCCGCCCGAGGCTTTAATAATGACTGGGTAAGCTATACGCTTGGCGATGGCCAGATTTTCTTTTGGATCATCGCCCAGCGGTCCATCAGAGCCAGGCACACAGGGAACACCGGCTTTTTTCATTGCAGTAATGGCAGAAACCTTATCACCCATTAAGCGGATAGAGTCAGCATTAGGGCCAATAAAGGTAAATCCACTTTTTTCAACCTGCTCAGCAAAATCAGCATTTTCTGCTAAAAATCCGTATCCCGGATGAATTGCGACGGCATCAGTAACTTCGGCAGCGGCAATAATGGCGGGAATATTTAAATAACTTTCTAGCGGCGATGCCGGACCAATACACACGGATTCATCGGCTAATTTTACATGCATTAAGTTTTCGTCAACTGTCGAATGGACAGCAACTGTTTTTATTCCGAGTTCCCGACATGCTCTCAGAATTCGCAGAGCAATTTCTCCACGATTGGCAATAACAACTTTATCAAGCATCTTATCTTCCAGATTATCTGATTTATTAAATGTGGAGATGTATTCAACTTGTGAATGTGATCTCCCAACCTGATTGGGGATAATCAGTCGACTATTCGATGATGAATAATCCTTCATCAAATTCAACGGGCTCGCCATCTTCAATCAAAATGGCTTTAACCACTCCTGCGGCATCCGCTTCAATTTGATTCATCATTTTCATTGCTTCAATGATGCACAGGGTATCGCCTGGTTTAACCTGATCGCCAACTTCAACAAATGATTTAGATCCTGGAGAAGGGGCGCGATAAAATGTGCCGACCATCGGTGACTTGACTTGGTGACCTGAAACTTCTTCGGCTGCTGCGCTTGCTGGTTCTGCTGCGGCAACAGGCGCTGCGGCTTGCGCTGCTGGCATGGCTGGCGCAGTAGTATATTGGACTGGTGCAGCTGAAATGGGTGCCGTTGCTCGACTAATGCGAACAGACTCTTCACCTTCTTTAATTTCAATTTCTGCAACGCCCGATTCTTCTAATAATTCGATTAATTTTTTTACTTTTCGAATATCCATAATGACAACACCTTGAAAATAAATAAAAGACTAAAATTAGGATTAATTTGCGTAATTCTTTAGGGTTTTAGCTGGTTAATCACCGCCTGACAGGCCAAGTAATAACTTTGTTCACCAAATCCGGCAATCACGCCTTTTGCCACATCGGTTAAATAAGAGTGACGTCTAAATGCTTCTCGACTGTGCGGATTTGACAGGTGAATTTCAATAAATGGAATATTTACGGCTAACAAGGCATCACGAATAGCGACACTGGTATGAGTAAAGGCGGCGGGATTGATAATAATGTACTCAACTTTATTGGTCATTGCTTGCTGAATACAGTCTACGATCTCATGTTCTGCATTCGACTGCATGAAACTGGCATCTATTCCCGCATTTGAGAATATTTGCAGGCATTTCGCTTCAATTTGCGCCAGCGTTGCCGCACCGTAAATGTCTGGTTCTCGGGTCCCAAGCAAATTTAGGTTGGGACCGTTAACAATTAAAACACTCATAAGTGTTCCATTTAATGGCTAATTTGAAAGTTTAATGGAGGTAAAATACGCTAAATTCGAAGAACTAGCAATAAATATCAATAAAAAAATTATTTCTATTGAAAATTCATTATTTTAAATGAGTTTTTTAGATTATTGCCAGTTTTTCGAAGTTTGACACTTTTAGGCGCTTTTTGTCGAAACCTGTGGGTTTCTCTTATGGAAAGATCGCTTAACTTGCAAGATCAAATTTTTCAGGATGAGCAATGCCAGTATGATTGCGCTGATAATATATACAGGTGACTCATTCATTTCGTGAATATGAGAAGCCACTTTGTTAATTTCGAACCCAAAACTGGCAACTGCCCAGTTGGTGAAATAGCCAATACTAATACTTGCACTAAATATGCTGAATAAGTAAATAAGTAGAACTTTATTCCCCATTTCCTGGCGTATCATGCCCATTGTCGACAAGTTTGTCGCTGGACCCGCAAGCATAAACACTAAAACCGCGCCTGGAGAGACACCCAAAGCCAGAAATCCGGCGGCAATGGGCGTTGATGCTGTCGCACAAATATACATGGGGATCCCTATGAGTGCCATGACTAACATGGCCAGAAAACCATCTCCCCATTGCGTTAAAAAGTCAGTAGGTACCCAGGTTTTTATGGCCGCAGCCAGCAGCAGGCCAATCATTAGCCACTTGATGATATCGTCGAGTAGTTTTCCGGTTGAAAATTGGTACAGATTTTTCAAACGAGTTAATAAGGTAATTGATTCTGGCTTTTTTTGATTTTCAGTCTTTTTCGAAGCGCAGCATGAGTGACTTGAAGACTTTTCTGGATCGGCGTGTACCATGTTTTGTTCATTATTTTGTTCATCTTGGTTAGGCGCTTTCTCGCTGACAAACATGACGAGAATGCCAGCATAAATAGCACTAAAAATTGCCGCAACAGGTCTGATAATCGCCATAAATGGACCTAATAGTGCATAGGACACAGAGATAGAATCAACGCCGGTTTCCGGTGTTGCCACTAAAAAGGAAATGCTGGCGGGTTTTGAAGCGCCTGCTCGGCGCAGGCCAATTGCTGCCGGAATGACGCCACAGGAACAAAGGGGTAAAGGCGCACCAATAAAAGCAGCTTTAATCACCGACAGCAAGTCGTTTTTACCCATATGCCGCTTTAGCAATTCCAGTGGCACCATCCACTTCATTAAACCAGCTATAAATAATCCCAGCAGTAACCAAAGCGATGATTCGGTAAATAGTCCAATAAAGTTTCCAATAAAATTAACAATGTGCTCAAACATAATTTGACCTAATGTTGTTTAAAGTTATTCGGATCTTCAAAAAAATGTAAAATAGAGCAATTAACGGCGCTTTCGTTTCCACCACAGCAAGCGCTGTAAATGTTTTGCAATGCTTGCTTTATTTTTTCGAGATCCTGAATTTTTGCTTCAATTTCACTAATTTTATGACCAGTATAGGTTTTTACTTCTTCACAGGTATGCTCATCCTTATGCAGCTGTAAGCCTAGCAAGTGACTGATTTCCTTTAATGAAAAACCAACTTTCTTGGCTTGTAATACAAAGTTTAAACGATGTAAATCCTGTTCGCTATACAGCCGATAACCTGCCGATGTGCGTTCACTGGCGATTAATAATCCTTGAGACTCATAATATCGTAATGTCTCAACACTGGTATTGGTCTGTTTGGCGATTTCGCCAATTCGAAATAGTTGTTTTTTCATGGAACTCAGTATAAACCCTAAAGTACACTTTAGAGTCAACAGCGATATTAAATTTTACTGAATTAGATTATTAAAAATATGACGTAGAGATTTTGTGGTGACTTAGTTGGTTTAGTTTACATAGCTGGCATCACCTATCAGGTGTTAATGACTGGCATAGCTATTGTGCTGGTATATAAAGACCGAACCATGAATGATATTAAGCTTAGGGATTTACTGATTTTGGCGATTTTGCCAATAGTGTAGCCATAGTTCGGTCAACAGTTCAAAATCTAATGGATCGGCAGGGGCACCGCATAGTGCACCGAGATTATATTGAACCAATTCATTTTTATCTCGTGAGGATGGACAAGCTTTGTTGTTTTCTTCTATCCAGTTTAACAAGCCTGTGACGAGTCGTTGCTGGTGTATTTGTTCAATTTTAAGTTCTGTTTTTAAAATAATATCTTTAAGTTGTGAATATTCCTCTGAGCCATCTGCATGGGAGTCTAATCCAATATCAAAGCGCAGATTGCGTATATTATCTGCCCATGACTTTGCTCGCTCTTCGTCTACTGTCGATTTTTGAGTAAAACTGTTATCTAACTCTATGTTGTAGTAGCTGCTAACCCACAGTGCAAATAGCAATTGATTGATATTTTTACTTTGTTGATCTTGTAGCGCCAGCAAGTGATTACTGACTTGAGGATCAGAGTAAAATTCACCGGAAGATCGCCAGAAGTTTTCGGCTGGCGAATCGGTCGATTGTTTGTCAGGGGGATTATTATTCATACCCCTTAATGATGGTCGCTAATGGCTAATTATTCAAGTAATCAAGTGCCATATTTGAAAGTGTTAACACACCATGCTGTAAAGCTGATTCATCGATATAAAAATCAGGTGTATGGTGTGTGGTTACTTTATCTGCGTAGATATCGGTTGGACGTCCACCAAGGAAAAAGTAAAATCCGGGGACTTTTTGTGCGAAAAACGAAAAGTCTTCTGCACCGGTGATTGGATCAATGAGTAGTATGTTCTGTTCACCCAGGGTTCTGTTTAACGATGGTAACATCATCTCAACCAGTTCGGGATTATTATAAGTGACCGGATAACTGGAAGACATGGGTAAGGCTATGTCGACAGTTGCACCCATACTTTCGGCTATACCTGTGGCGATTTGCTGTATTTTTTGGTGAATTTGTTCGCGCATTGGTTGATTTAGGGCTCGGATAGTACCGGTCATTTCGACCTGTTCGGGAATGATATTTGAGCGTACACCGCCATGAATGCTACCTACAGTCACGACCGCCGCATTTTCGGTCAGCTTTAGTTGACGTGACACAATTGTTTGCAGCGCATTGATGATTTGACTGGAAATAACGATGGGATCGGTACCTGACCAAGGTGCTGAGCCATGAGTTTGCTTTCCTTTAACGCGAATTCTAAAGTCATCAACACTCGCCATAATTCCGCCTGGGCGATAAGCAATCATGCCGACAGGTGTTTGTGATGAAATGTGCAGTCCAAAAATTGCATCAACTTTGGGCGATTCTAGTACGCCTTGTTTGACCATTAGCTCGGCGCCGCCTTCTTCGCCTTCTGGAACACCTTCTTCGGCAGGTTGAAAAATAAATTTAATGGTGCCTTTAATTTCGGATTTTCGCTGGCTGAGTATTTCTGCAACACCCATGAGTATTGCCACATGCGTGTCGTGTCCACAGGCGTGCATGACTCCCACGGTCTGGCCTCCGTATTCAGTAGTTTGGGTTGATGCAAATGGAAGCTGGGTTCTTTCGGTAACGGGTAAGGCATCCATGTCGGCGCGCAGTGCAACCACTTTTCCAGGAAGTGCCCCCTGTAATATTCCCACAACCCCTGTATGAGCAATATCTGTTTGTACGGTTAAGCCAAGCGATTTTAAATGCTTGGCAACTAAGGCTGCAGTCTTGAATTCACGATTAGATAGCTCTGGGTTTTGATGAATATGGCGACGCCACTTGATGACTTTGGGTTCAATTTCTTTGACTTGTTGCTTGAGTTTGCCTGCATCAAGTTCATTGGCGTCAAGAAGTTGGGTTATCGACAATGCCGAGATTAAAAAAATACCCGCAATCTTTGTTGTTTTCTTAATAAATCGATTCATCTGGCTTCCTTTTGTCACTAAAATATGGGATTGAGTTGGCAATATGGCTTAAAATGATTCAATGCATGACCAGTTAACCAAACCCAGCTTACTGTTTTCACGGTGGCGGGACAAGTATTCTTTGCGCTTCTTATAATACAGTCATAGAGTGAAAAAAGGTTTATGGGTGTTAGTCAAAGTCTTCATACAAGAAATACTTAATAAGGAATATTCAAAATGAGTAATCAGAAAAACAATCCATTACAAGTTGCTGAAAATAAAGTGGGCGTTAAATCACACCCTGCACTGATAGCCACGGCTCGAATTCAGCTAAGACCTTTAGAAGTTAAAGATGCGGAAACTGTTTTTATTTATCGCAATCAACCCGATGTATCGTTATTTCAAGGTTGGACACCCGAATCAATTGCTGAGGTTGCGGCCTATGCTGAGCAAATGTGGCAACGCGAACCTGCTTTAGCGGGACACTGGTATCAGGTTGTACTTGAGGGGCGGGAAGGTGAGATTAAAAATAAAATTATTGGTGATGTTGCTTTTTGTATCGAACCACACAGTGGCCAGCAGGCTGAACTAGGCGTTGCGCTGAATGTTGACTATCAACGTAAAGGTTTGGCCAAAGAAGCAATTTTGGGATTATTAGCTTACTTGTTTGAACAATTGGCAATGCACCGTATTCACGTATGTATTGACCCGCGTAATGTACGATCTCTCAACTTGTTTCAAAAAGTCGGTTTTCGACATGAAGGCCATCACCGACAAAGTTGTTGGCATAAAGGTGAGTGGACAGATGATGTTGTAATGGCAATGCTGCGCAGTGAATGGCCAGATATTAAATTGTCTGCTGAATAAATAACCTTAAATGCTGATTGTATTTGGCAAGATAATTTTGCTGTTGAATTAAATCTTGTGGTGATTGGCTAATACATTCAATGTTCAGTGTGTTGTCAGTAAAGTTGAGTTGTTGTAATTGTTTTTTTTCTGAAGAGACCCGCAAGTTAAAATAATCAAGAATCTGTATGATTTGAGAAATTTGCTGTTGTAGTGTCGGTTGTTTTGAAGCAGAACTTAAAACTGTTGGATGATTGCTGATAAGTGCTGAAAATACACTGGCAATCTGCTCAAGCTGTGGCAAATTAAAATTAATTTGTTGGTAGGTTAATAAAGTATAAATTATAAAAATTGCAAGGGATTGATTTGATTGTGTTTCTTGCTGCTTGATATGCTCTAATAAGGTTTTACTCAGTTGTTCTGCTAACAAAATATATTGTTGATTACTATGCCATAAAATTAATTGCGTTAATGCTGAAAGTAATTGAGTACTGGCTATAAGTGATAATGAATCTTTACTGTGAGACGCCATTTTACATTCAATTTTATTTAGCTGATATAGCGAAATTTGTTGTTGGCTTAATCGGGTTGCCAACAGGTTTTCGAGAATTTGTGCCTGTTTAATTTGCATGGTGATGGCGTTTGCTGCAGTTTTTAGATCTTTTTTGTAGCATATTAATATTGGATGCGTTGACTGCGCTTTAGCTTGATCTAAATTTAGATCTAATAGTGAAAAAAGTAATCGACTTTCTTCATCAGACAATATTGTTAATAGTTCATCGGGCGTGAATTGAAAAGGAATTTGGTTTAACGGGTAGCAAGACTGAGTATGACATTGCATTCTTTCATGATCGAATTGGTGTGTCAGTATGTTATTAATAATTTTATGTGCAATAAATAAAAACTGACCATTAAAAAATACGCGATCGGCTAATAGAAAGAACTCAGCAATCAATAAGTTTTGATAACTGTCACAAACCAGGCTGTCATCTTGTTGAATATAGTAGCCACCTTCAATGGCATCGAAATTTTGGGTAAAAATAAAATTAAATACAGCTGTTTCTAATGTATCGCGAGCTTGTGGTGCTAAGTTCAGTTGCTGGTTGGCAATTTGGTGGAGTTGCTGTTTTAACTCAACGAAGGGCTCCCAGCGGGTAAATTGATCAGGATTCAGGCGCATTATTTTTAGTAAAATCGAAAAGCTTTGCTGTAATGGGAAAAAGTTTTTTGTTTGCTAGATAGCAAAATGTTATACCCTGTTAATGATTTCGTTGTGCACGTTGACAGCATACCTGGTCTCGACCTTTTTCTTTCGCGCGATACAATGCCTGATCGGCACGCGAAAATACCGCTTTTGCAGTATCACTGTTTTCAAACTCAGAAATGCCGATAGAAACTGCTACCGAAATGGAATAATTCTCAAATGGAATAATCAAGTCTTTAATGCCTTGACGAAGTTTGTTCATAGCTTTGGTTGCATCTATTAAGGGGGTTTCTGGTAATAAGATGATAAATTCTTCGCCACCAAAACGTGCTACAAAATCTGACTCCCGCAGGCTGACCTGTAAAAAATGAGCAACCTTTTTTAAAACTTCATCACCGGCTTCATGTCCATATTGATCGTTAACCTGCTTAAAATGATCGATATCACAAATGACCAGACTTAAGGGACTGCGATAACGACGCCAGCGGTTATATTCTTGTGTCAGTCTTTCATTATAAGAATAGCGGTTAGGCAGATGAGTTAATGGATCTGTTTGGGCTCGCATTCGCTGTGCAGCAAACTCTTCTTTTAAGCGTGATGATTCATCTTCTGTTGCGCGTAACTGCTCTTGCAGACTTTCGATACTCTTATGTAGAATTTCTCGCTCAGATTCTTGTTCAATGCAAAATTGATTCACTTTTGACACAATCATATCCATTTTTCGATACAACTGTTCTTTGACTTCTGGTAAAGAGGTTGCCGTTTCGACACCCGTTTTGATATCGAGAACACTTCCTTGAATGTCTTGGTCGAGCTGCTCGCTGTTTTTGGCGATGACTTGACTGTAGTGTGAGGTATTGCTGATAAAAGTATTAACCCGCTCAATTCGTTTGTCGAGTGATTTTAAAAAGCGCTCAAGTTGCTCATGTTCATGGCTGGCTATATTGACAAAGGCTCCGGTTATCAATTCTAAAATATCCGCCAGTTCCATAATCGAGTTGAGTAAAGAGACTTTCTCGTTCAATTTTGTAGCAATTTCTCGATAATGATCGATTGCAGATAATTGCTCAATTAAGTGTTGTAACGAGGATCTTAATTCTTCGGGGACATTTGAGGTGAGGGTATCGCTAACTGATGCCGAGTCATCTTTAAAATCTTTTTTAGATAAACGATTAAACAGATTACTAAATAACCCTCCTTGTTTGGCCGGGGGGGCTGTATCGTTTATTTTTGAGACATAGTCCAGTATGACATCAACAATTGATTTAGATATTTTAATCGCCTGCGAACTGGATGAACTTTTTTCAGCTTTTTTTAAAGCTAGTTTTAATTCATTAGGAAGAGGGCTGTTTTTAAATAAATGAAAAAAGTTAGTTTCTTGTTCCAGCACTTCAACTTTTTGATCGAGCTTTTCTTTTTCATCTTCAAGAGTAAGTAATAACTTACTAATTACTTCGACTTGTTGTTTAACCTCTTCAACAGATGCCTCTGACTTAATCAATTCACGCAAATCTTTCAGTGACTCATCAAGATCTTGAGAGATACCCATGCCTACAAAGCTTAGCCGTGAAACACAACGTTTCAACTCTGCTTGTTGTTCGACAAGTTCTTGAATTGGTATGTCAGTCATATTGAAATCGTCTTGGTTCCATTGTGTGAGCAGATCCTAACTACAGGTCTTAGCTAAATATACTGCAATATTGCCTAAATATTAATTTAAATAGTTAATAAAATAGATTTGATTTTCCGCAAATTTACCGGTGTTTAGTTTAGGGTATGTCGTAAGTAAACCGTGTAATACCCTAGTGATCATAGTTAATTTAAAACATATTGTGTGGTTGTTTTAATATTTTGCAGTTTATCAGGAATTTCAATTTCCATCATTATTGGCAGATGGTCTGAAACACCTAACTCCATTACTTGGCAATTGATAATTTTAAGGTTGTTGCTGACCCAAATTTGATCGTAATGGTACTTGGGATTCCAGCGAGGAAAAGTCGGTTGTCTACAGCCAGCCTGAATATCTAAACCCCACTTGGCAAACTCTTCCGCGGCTTGAGTCAGGTCGCAGTTCAGATCGCCCATAATGACATAATAAGGATGATTTTTAAGCAGGTGTCCTATATAAGCCAGTTGTTTGCGTCGGGCTTGTCCACTCAACGCCAAGTGAAGGGATATTACCAGTAGCTGGTGATCGCCTTTGCCAAAGTTTGCCTGAATTGCGCCTCGCCCGGCAATTCGTCCGGGAAGTTTATGGTGAATAATGCAATCGACCGGGTGTTTAGTTAATAATCCATTTGAATGAGCTGCAAATTTACCTAAATGCCGGTTTTGCTGGTGGTGCCAATGCGGGAATCCACCTTTTTGTGCCAAATAGGCTACCTGGTTTATAAATTGGGTTCGTAGACTGCCAGCGTCTACTTCTTGTAATGCGACAATATCAAAATCTTTTAACCATTCTGCGACTTCTGTTAAATGCGCTTGACGTTTTGAATCAGGAAGAATATGTCGCCAGCTTTGCATGACGTAATCTCGGTAGCTATGACTGCCAATACCAACTTGAATATTATAACTGAGTAATTTTAGCCGATTGCGGGTTTGGTAAGAGGAGGCTTGACTAAAAGGTGTTGATGAAGGATTTTGACTAATTTTAATCATGATATCCTAGGTGTAAATTACCGTGTTTCTTGAAGCAAAAAATCAACTATGGCCATTAAGCGATGCAAACTTTTAGCAGAGTTTGCATCGACAGCATAATTTTCTCTAATAATAATAGTCGGAACTTGAGAAATAGAAAATGAATCTGCACGTTTTCGATATTCTTTTTCTGCTTGCCAGATTTTCGCGGTGTCTATGGGTGGAAGTTGTTCTAATTGAAGGTATTTTAATAACCATTGATTAATTAAATCGAAACTGGCTAATGTTGCACAATCTTCAATCAGACACGACTCATAGATTTTTTGTCTGTCTGGTAAATTTTCCAATTCAACTAGTTGTTCAAGCAATGGTTGAATATAGGCTTGTTGACGCCAGTCGGAGTGGGCAACCAGTGGTGTGTAGCGAATAATTAAATCAGGATTTTGTTGTTTATAGTTGGTAAGTACTTGCTCAACCTTTTTACAAGGTTCACAGCCAAACCAGTAAAATAATTCGATATCAGCAATGACCTTTAATTTGTTGAGATCATTAATGTTGTCTTCAATGGTTGAATTAATGACCCAATAGTCCATACCTTGCTGAAATTCGGATTGTATGCTGACCTGATTGATATTGGTGGTTTGCGACTCTGCGGCTAATATTGTTTGTGTTGCATTGACTTTAGACAAAGTCAGCAACGATATAAAAACAATTGAATAGTGGGCAAAATTGCGTTTAATAAAATTCATTAATCAGCGTTTTGTTGTTTTGATGGATGGGCTGTTTTTCATTATACGGTGTTAAATTTGATATGTCTCGTTTAACCCAATTTCAAGTCCTGGAACAAAATTGATTCAAATTTTATAAATTTTTGAAAGAGTTAATGTTAAACCCAATGATCTCAATGTAAACATGAAATAGCGCTGATATGTTAATCAGACTAGGCAGGGGGAATATTCAATATTTGAATTATTACTCTGATAAGAACAGATAAAATGAACTTAAAATCCAGTTGGTTTTACAGGCTATTTGTGCGTTATCAGATGGGCTGGATATAAAAAAGGTGGTTAAAAAACCACCTTTCTATTAACTGAGTTTGATTAATTTGGTCAACTCTATTAGTGCAAGCCAACCATATAATATGCCAGAGCTTCAATTTGTTTATCGCTCATTTTGGCGACAACATCACGCATTACGGCATTTTTATCATTGGCTCGCGCACCACTTCTGAAAGCAATTAATTGAGCTTTAACATATTCTGGATGCTGTCCACCTACACTGGGGAAGCCGGCAGCAGACATACCGTTTCCATTAGCGCCGTGACATGCCATACACGCAGGAATATCACGATTAGAATCTCCACCACGGTAAAGTTGCTCGCCTAACTCAATATACTCTTCGGGTACTGCTGCATGTTGAATCTTTTGGCTGGCATAAAATGCGGCAACGTCTTGGATGTCTTCATCGCTTAAAGTTTGTGCCATTGGCTGCATGGTGGCGCTGGGACGCTCGCCTGATTTAAAGTCATGTAGTTGTTTGATCAAGTATTTTTCATTTTGACCGGCCAGCTTGGGATTAGCTGGAAGTGGACTGTTACCATCAGCAGCGTGACAACCGGCGCACATTGCTGTTTTTGCTTGCCCCTTAGCGGCATCTCCTGCCGAAATACTGCCAGCAAACAAGATTGCCAGCAAACAACCAATAGTTTTAATCATTTTATTACCTTTATTCAATACGGTTAAAAGGAGTTTGACCGATAACACCGTTGACCAATTTATTTAGTGTAAGTCTTGCAGGTTAATGGCCGCAAAACATATACTTACAGGCTATCAAATCGAGAATGCGTGAATTATAGGCAAACGCGGATCAAAAAGCCACAGCTCATGATGAATACGAATAATAACCCGTTTCGGGTTGCCCGCTATTTAATGGGGGCTGCCCAAGTTGACCAGCTACCGCCTGATGAAGGCATTGAGGTTGCACTGGCTGGGCGTTCTAATGCCGGCAAATCGACCGCACTTAATGCTATTACCGAACAAAAAAGTTTGGCCAAAACCAGTAAAACACCAGGGCGAACTCAGCTAATTAATCTCTTTTGCCTGAATGATGGGAGCCGACTGACCGATTTACCTGGGTATGGATTTGCCAAAGTCGCCAAAAGTGTGAAAGAGCAATGGCAGACAACCTTGAGCCATTACCTGCAAAAACGCCGTTGTTTGCAAGCCTTGGTAATTTTTATGGATATCAGACATCCATTGAAAGAAACCGATAAACAAATTATCCAGTGGGCGGTTGCGGCTAATATTCCTATTCATGTGGTATTAAGTAAAGCGGACAAGTTAAAATCGGGTGCGCGTAAGGCCTCAATGCTAGCCGTAAACAAGCATTTGGCGCGACTTTCACCTGAAATTACCTGCCAAATATTCTCTGCGACCCACAAAATTGGGTTAGATCAACTGATTGATAAACTGAAAACCTGGTATGGCTTTGATTAATGTTTTAATTGTCATCATTTTTTAATGAATGACAGTAATTATTCATGCCAGATAATATCTGCTAAAACGCAACGCTGACTAACATATTTTTAAGCAAGTTAACGAGATTCCTGCAATGACTTTAAAAGTGGCGATTAACGGGTTCGGCCGAATGGGGCGATTGTTTTTTCGGACAATATGGAACCAGCCTGAGTTTGAAATTATTCATATTAATGAGCCTGAAGGAACCTGCGAATGCAGTGCTCACTTATTAGCATTTGATTCAGTACATGGTAAATTTTATCCAGACGACATTTCTGCGGTAGATGGAAAAATTATTGTTAATCATCATGCTATTAAGTTTACTCAAGAACGGCAGCTATCGGCTACTCAATGGAAAGATGTTGATTTGTTAATTGAGGCTAGTGGATGTTATCGTCAGACGGCTTTATTTGACGAAGTTTTTGCTCAAGGTGTAAAAAAAATTCTGGTGGCTTGTCCGGTTAAAGATGATGCAACACTGAATATTGCTTACGGCGTTAATCATCATTTATATCAACCTGAGCAGCATCATTTAGTGACCGCTGCATCATGTACGACAAACTGTTTAGCGCCGGTCATTAAAGTATTGCTGGATAATTTTGGTATTGAACAAGGGGCAATGACAACTATTCATGATATTACCAACACGCAACGAATTATTGATAAAGCGCATAAAGATTTACGTCGTGCGCGCTCTTGTGCTGAATCGTTAATTCCAACAACATCGGGTTCAACTACCGCAATAATGAAAATATTTCCTGAATTGGAAGGAAAATTAAATGGACTTGCTGTGCGTGTTCCAACCGTTAATGCTTCAATCGTTGATTTGGTGGTAAATACCCATAAAAAAGTCGATGTACAAACGGTTAATGCTGCTTTTAAATACGCTTCGGAAAATCAGTTAAAAGGTATTTTAGGTTTTGAAACTCGGCCATTAGTATCGGTTGATTATAAAGATGATAAAAGATCGGCAGTGATTGATGCCTTGTCAACACAAGTCACCAATCAAAATATGGTTAAAGTCATTGCTTGGTATGACAATGAAATCAATTATGTCGAACGAATGAAAGACATTGCGCTGATGATTGCAAAACATTATTGATGAGTAAATCCATTAATTAATAAGCCTATTAATTAATACCAATATAAAAAATAAATATTATTATAGAATCAACCTGAGTTGCTGCATCAGAGGAACTTAGTTTGAATATTCGACTTACTTGAGTGGTTAGGTTAAACCAATGTCAGCACTAAAGAGTTATATTACGGTCACTGTGGCTTATTGGGCATTTACTTTGACTGATGGTGCGCTTCGGATGCTGGTTGTGCTCTATTTTCATCAGTTAGGTTTTGATGCATTGTCGATTGCGTTTCTATTTCTATTTTATGAATTATTTGGTGTTGTCACCAATTTGTTAGGTGGTTGGTTAGCTGCCCGTTTTGGCCTGAATAAAACATTATTTGCGGGATTAATTTTACAAGTAAGTGCACTTTATTTGTTAAGTTTTGAAAGCTATTTGAGTGTCGCATATGTCATGTTTGCTCAAGCCATCTCTGGCATTGCTAAAGATCTCAATAAAATGAGCGCTAAAAGTTCGCTGAAATTATTGCTACCACAAGAAGCCGAAGGTACTTTGTTTAAATGGGTTGCCTTATTAACCGGGTCTAAAAATACTTTAAAAGGGGTTGGCTTTTTTCTGGGTGGATTCTTATTGCAATGGCAAGGTTATGAAAATTCACTGTTAACTTTGATGGTTGGATTAAGCACCGTTGCTATTGCTTGCTGGCTGACAATGCCTGGCGAGTTGAATGCTGGTCGAGTAAAGGTAAAGTTTAAACAACTTTTTTCTAAAAGCCCGCTAGTTAACTATTTATCAGCTGCGCGGTTTTTCTTGTTTGGTGCACGTGATGTCTGGTTTGTGATTGCTCTGCCAGTATTTTTACAAACTCAGTTAAACTGGCAACATGCACAAGTCGGTACTTTAATGGCTGGCTGGATTATTTTATATGGTATCGTTCAATCAATCACGCCAAAACTATTAGGGTTTCAGTCACCCACACATGCCCCAACTGCGCGCAATGCAATTATTGCGGTAGCAGGGTTATTATTGGTCCTTTTGGTCATGATTGTCGCAAATTACTTATCTTTAGATATTACTTACAATATTATATTAGGCTTGCTGGGGTTTGCTTTGGTATTTGCCGTAAACTCTGCGATTCATTCCTATTTGATACTGTCTTATTCGGCACAAAAAAATGTGAGTCTTGATGTTGGTTTTTATTATATGTCTAATGCGGCTGGACGGTTAGCTGGTACCTTACTGTCTGGGTTAGTTTTCTTGAAAGCTGGTTTTGTTGCTTGCTTATGGACTTCGGCAATGATGATCTTTTTATGTTTATTGATAACTATTAAATTAAAATATGCCGAAAAGGTGTCTAGTTAAAATCGTGCGCGATTAAAATTACCGTCTATGCAAATCACCTTAAATACTTTATTTTATTCGTAATATCTAATTTATAAATTTTGGGATTGTAGATATTATAAAGATTTTAACTTTTATCTCATTGTGCTGTTCTGACCAATCTTTTTACGCTTTTTTATCCTTTTAAAAATCCTGTGCTAAACTTTGCATAACTCAGTGATTGCTCAACGCTTATGTATCCAAAAACTGGATGAAATATAAAAACATTTGTCTTTACTGGAAAAACCGAATTGAATTTAATCGGAATAAATTTTAGCGGCTGTAATTTAAAAATCTAATCAAGGATATTGTTTAATGGCAATGAAAAAGAAAGATTTTACTTCACGATGGATGGCGCGCTCTGCGCAATATATCAGCCTGACTCAAGGTGAATACTGTCTAATGGATTGGGATGGCTTGAGAGTTGCGGTTGATATTCACTTTGTTAAATCGGTACTTTTAATTGATGAATTAGGGGAGTCCAGTGGTCGCTCACTTTATCGTAATGTACCTTGCTTAACCTTTGATAGAAACTTCACTATTACCCACGCCAACGCGCAAACCAGAAAGCGAATTGTTTTTTTAACCGATAAAAGTTTTTCATTAGGTGTTTTTTGTAAAAATGTTGTATTTACTGATGCTCGTTCAATAAAAGAAGAAGCTGAGCTCCCTTGGCTAATGAAAACGCCCAAGTCTCCAATTATTAAAGTTCTATTTATTGAACCGCATTATTATTTTGTGATTGATTTTTACAAATTACTCAACTTTATTCCACCATGTTATGAAATAACAACACCTCAATGTGAGCGGCTGCAATCAGAAAATTTGTCTCAGATTGATAGTGCATCGCGAAGTCTCAATCAGATTTTTGGAAAAATTTAACTCAACAGAGGAGAGTCAATGATGGGTGAATCATCAAAAGTTTCGAATGCTTGGTTGGTTGAGTATCGTGAAAATGACGCGATTGCTTTTGGTATTCATGCATTACAGGAAATCGTTGTTAATCCGCGTATGATCAATGTTCCTTTGTCGCCGCAATATTGTCATAAAACTTTACGTTGGAAACAGCGGATGTTACCCGTGTGTAATCTTTCTAATCTGGCTGTTAATGAAAATGTTTCTTGTAATCAGGTAATGATTGTAAAATATTGGCTGAATAAAAAAGCGCATTATGCGGGGCTCGAGTGTTTTAAACCGCCCGTTTTTATTCAGATTTATGAATCCCGAATTTGCCCATTAGCGTCATCTATTCGCTTACCACATACGATTATCACGCGTTGCTTTCAGTATCAGAAAAAGTCAGTGCCAATTATCGATTTGGCATCATTATTTACCCTTCAGGAACTTAACAAAAATAATAATATTAACCAATAATCACTAAAATTGATGAGTAGTTTGTTTTTACAAAGTATTGAGAGAAGCTTTTTGAAATAATACTCCATCAAGCTGTGACAATAACTGGTGTTATAAAAATTATTTTATGGCTTAAATACTTGCTTTCGATATAATGCCGATATCCTTGTTTGGTAAGTAGACTGTTCAATGAAAGAAAATGTAATTGCACTCATACAAAGTCGAGCGATCCCGCAGTTAGTTGAAAATGAACCACCTGATGAAGATGAGCTGGTAGAAATTGAAGAACAGCTTTTAATGTCTTTACCTTATGATTTGAGAGAGTTTCTATTGCTGGTTAGCCATCATATTTTAGGTGCAATAGAACCGGTCACCGCAACCGATCCAAATCAGCATACTTTTTTACCAGAGGTTGCCGCTTTAGCTTGGGATCAAGGTTTGCCACGAGAATATTTGCCAATTTGTCAACTTGGTGATAATTATTATTGTATTAATTCGTCTGGAGAAATTTATTATTGGCAAGCGGGAGAATTAACAGATGACTATTGGGAAAATATATGGGATTGGTGTGAAGCGATCTGGTTGGCTAATTAAAACACGTTAATTTTTAATGACACAATAAGTCATTTTAAACGCTTCGCAGATATTGAATCAATTGTACTAGTGACTCAATTTTTTGGTTTGATAATTGACGATAATCAAAATAAGGAGACACTATAATATTATTTTTTGGTGCTATTGCAAATGCATCGTCTTGCCAGTAGTAATCAACGGCTAGGTTTAGATGGTTAAAAAATTGCTTGCCGCAAATAATATGAATTTCGATGGGGCGTTTCGATTGACTCGGTACTTGAGAACAGTCAGGCATGTTGGAACTGTTGGGCAGTTGATTAGTTAAATCGATGTGCTGCTGTAGAATTTTTTTAGTTTGGCTCAATTCGGCAAAAATAATCGCTTGATTACTTTTTTCACGTAATAGTTTTTCATCTCTAAAGACTTGCCAAGGGATATTGAGAGGTGTCTCAATCAGATTGGAAACCTTCGCCAGGCAATTGAATATTTTGCGCCAATGATTACCGTTTATTTGATTAATGCGCTCAATATCGCCGCTGCCTAATGGTGTGATAGGTGTTTTGGCTTTTATAAATGGTAGGTCAGGTTGATTCGCATTATAAACTTTAAGTGTTGCTGCGTGATTACCAATGCCAACCTGCATATGAGTTGATTTGTAATTTTGTGATAAATCTGTGGGCTTATGGGCGATTGGTTTTATCGCCCTTGGGTTTATAACAGATCGGCTTTATGAGCGATCTGGTTTGAATAGTGCTGCATCAATGATTGACCAAAGGTGGATTAACCAGCCTAAGAGAAATATCCACATAACCGCAGCCAAGACAAATTGAACAATAGCAAGTAATAAACGACCTTGTAATAACTGGCCTAATCCAGGAATAAAAAAGCTACATAATGCAGCAAGTACGTTGCCGGCAGAACCTTGTCCAGACATAATCACACCTCTGTTTCAGTTAATATAATAATCAATAAATTGATAGTCATAAGGATTTTTTTCGTCAGCGGTAAACGACTGCTGTTGTATCACAGTTAAATCCAGATGTTCGTAGGCTGGAAACTGTGTATCACCATCGACGACTAAATCAATTAAAGTTAAATAAAGTCTGTTGGCCATTGGTAATGCTTGAGCATACAAATTGCCACCACCAATGATCATAATTTCTTCTACAGATTGAACGCACTTTATGGCCGCTTCAAGTGAGCCGACTAGTGTACAATTTTCTGCAATATAGTCAGTCTGTCGTGTAATCACGATATTTTGCCGACCAGGAAGTGCTTTGCCAATAGACTCAAAAGTTTTTCTACCCATAATAATGGGCTTGTGCATCGTTGTATTTTTAAAATGTTTTAAGTCTGCAGGTAGATGCCAGGGCATCTGATTATCTTTGCCAATGACCCGATTGTTAGCCATTGCAGCCACTAAAGAAATAATTGGTTGATTCATAAGATCTCTCTGGCTGGTTAAATGGCAACTGGGGCTTTAATATGCGGATGTGATTGATAATCGACAATCTCAAAATCTTCATATTGATAGCTGAATATATCTTTAGGTTTACGCAAAATATTCAGTTTAGGTAGCGGTAGCGGGTCACGCGATAATTGGCATTTAGCCTGTTCAAAGTGGTTTGCATATAAATGAACATCGCCACCACTCCAAATAAATTCTCCAACATCTAAATCACATTGCTGCGCCATCATGTGTGTTAACAAAGCATATGAGGCAATATTAAAAGGTACACCTAAAAAAATATCACAGCTTCGCTGATAAAGCTGGCAAGATAAACGATTATTGGCAACGTAAAACTGAAACAACGAATGACAAGGGGGGAGGGCCATTTCATCAGCCACCCCAGGATTGTAGGCAACAACCATAATACGGCGACTGTTTGGGTTATTTTTAATGGTTTCAACAACATTGGCAATTTGATCTACCGTTGTTCCATCGGGTTTTTTCCAGCGCCGCCACTGCTCACCATAAACGGGTCCCAGATCACCATTTTCATCAGCCCATTCATCCCAAATACTGACACCCTGATCCTGCAAATATTTTATGTTGGTATCACCATTTAAAAACCAGAGTAATTCAATCATGATTGAGCGAATGTGGAGTTTTTTGGTGGTGACCAACGGAAAACCCTGTTGCAGATTAAATCGCATTTGATAACCAAACACACTGCGCGTGCCGGTACCCGTGCGGTCACCTTTATCGACGCCGTTATCCATTACGTGTTGGATCATGTCTAAATATTGTTTCAACGTATTGGTCTCACAGTATTCACTATTGTACAGTGTTGGCCTGTACCTTTAATTGAGCAGTAACAGGCTTGGTAAATGGATATATTATGCCAAATAATGCAAATTAGTTTGTCCCAAATGTTACGACTCATTACCTGACTAATCAATTACTTTGCTTTTGCCGATTTAACTGCAGGCTCATCGGTCGCTGGTTTGTGTTTTTGATAGGCAATAATTATCATAACCAGACCGATAATGATCATGGGTAAAGATAAAATTTGTCCCATCGATAAAAACTCTGCTAATTCTTTTAAATGAGCGTCTGGCTCGCGATAATATTCCACTAAAAAACGAAAACTACCATATCCTAGTAAAAATAGTCCACTAACCGCCATTTTAGGCTTTGGATTTCGACTATAAAAATACAAAATAATAAATAGCAAAACCCCTTCGAGCGCACATTCATACAACATGGAGGGATGTCGATAAACGCCAGCCGGATCATGGGGAAAATGCATTGCCCACGGGGTTGAGCTGACGTCGGTCACTCGTCCCCATAATTCGCCGTTAATAAAATTTCCCATTCGACCGGTTGCCAATCCGATTGGTGCCATTGGTGCAAAAAAGTCGGCAATATCGAAAAAACCGGTTTGGGTTTTACGGGCAAAATACCAAAAAGCGAGTATTACGCCCAATAATCCACCATGAAATGACATGCCACCATCCCAAATACGAAACAGATATAGCGGGTTTTCAATAAATAGGGGAAATTGATAAAACAGTACATAGCCGATGCGTCCACCTAAAACGACACCAAGGAAAGCATAAAATAGAAAGTCGCTCACTTGTTCGGCATTATAAGGGCTGTTTGGTTTTTTACTGCGCACAGTGCCCATCCACCAGGCCCCAACAAAACCTAACAGGTAAGTTAAACCGTACCAGTTCAGTCCTATTGGACCCCAGATTTGAAAGATGACCGGATCAAAGTTTGGAAATTCCATAGTAACAAGTCTGTCGCTATTAATTTAATCAATATTGAAAGGCATTATAAAGGATTAAGACGCTGCCTCACACGGTTTATTAAAACCAGTGACCATAGATCAGCTGAAGCCCCGTTAAAAAAAGGAATCCTGCAAATAAGCGGCGTAAATAAATGGGGGATATTCGATGCGCCACTTTTGCCCCAAGTGGCGCACTTAAACTGGAAAAAAGCACAATGCCCAAAAAGGCGGGCCAGTATAGGTATCCGATTGCATAATCTACTGATTGCTCAGACCAGCCCGCAATGGCATAGCCGGTTGCACCGAATAGGGCAATTGGAATGCCACAAGCGGCCGCCGTACCAACGGATTCAACAACTTTATTTCCGCGATAAATTAAAAATGGTACTAAAAGTGAACCTCCGCCAATTCCCATCAGTGTTGATGCCGTTCCGGTAAAAGTACCATAGAGCATTTCGGGCCAACGTGAAGGTTTGGGATGCTGTTGCGGGGAATGACCTGATAACAGGTAACCGCCAGTGGCAAATGCACCTGCCACAAATATTGAGACTAACGCGGTATCATTCAAATAGGCAGCGGTAGTTGAGCCAATTAGTGACCCCGTGATAAGACCCGGAATAATGAGCGGTAAAATTGACCACTTAACCGATTGACGAGCATGATGGGCGCGGGTTGAAGATATTGCGGTAACACAAATACATAACAGTGATGTACCAATAGCACAGTGTATGACCTGTGCTTGTGATATTCCGGCTAAAGGTAGCGCCCAAATTAAAACCGGTACGATAACAAAGCCGCCGCCAATACCGAGTAATCCAGCAAGAAAACCCGCGGCTAAGCCTGCCAAAACAAAAATAATGATAATTTCCAGCAATGCAAAATCGACTGTTTATGAAAAACTAGTGTGTAGTTTAATCAATCTCAAACGATATTGATATGCGTGGCATATGAAGCTGTTGATAAAGTAGGTTTAAATTCCTGCTCGAACCAGGCCGCCAAGACCTTTATTTTCAATCATTTTCATCATATAGCGCTTGATTTTAACTTCGGTTTCGAAGGTTAGTACGGTTGCTGCCATATCTTGTAACTCTGCCAATTCAAATCGCGAAATTGCGCGTTTGACTTTAGCCAGACTGATGACGTTCATACTCAAATCATGATAACCCATACCTACCAACAGCAGCGCTGCCAGCTGATCTGCAGCCATTTCACCACATACCTGTATAGGCGTTGATGACTTATCACATTCAGTTGCAATTTGTTTGAGTGCATGTAATACCGAGGGTTGATAGTGGCTATACAGGCTTTTTACTTGCAGATTATTGCGATCAACCGCCATTAAATATTGAATCAAATCGTTAGTGCCAATAGAAATAAAATCAACTCTTTTGGTAAAAGTGGTCAGATTAAATAACGCTGCCGGAACTTCGAGCGTGATACCTATTTTGGGCTTTTTTAACACTTTATGAGTAAACTTGAGTTCTTCTTCGACTTCGGCAAATGCTTGATGAATCAAACGATAACACTCATTTAGCTCTTCCAGCGTTGATACCATGGGGAGTGCTAATTTTAGCTTACTGTACCCGGCACTTGCCTTAAATATCGCGCGTAATTGAACTAGAAATATTTCTGGGTGATCTAAGGTGACACGAATACCACGCCAGCCTAAAAAGGGATTTTCTTCTTTGATTGGAAAATAGGATAATTGTTTGTCACCGCCGATGTCGAGGGTACGAATGGTAATGGTGGAGTGTTTAAATTCTTCGAACAGTTCTCGGTAAATAACACTTTGCGCACTCTCTGAGGGAAATTGTTCCAGCTGCATAAAAGCCAGTTCACTGCGAAATAAACCAACGCCATTGGCACCCAGTAACCGAGCTTTATGCAAATCTGTTCCATAATTGCAATTAATCATTAGCTTAATGCGAAATCCATCTTTGGTGGTATTGGGTAGTCCTTTGTCACGAGTCAATTCATAAGAAAGTTGTTTTTCTTCTTCGATAAGCTCTTTAAATTGGTTGACTAAAGCTGGATTCGGCGAGAGATAAAGCTGTCCATTATAGCCATCAATAATCAATGAGCGATTTTCGATTCGCGTGAGCGGAAAATTTTCGATCCCCATAATGGCCGGAATACCGAGTGCTTTTGCCAAAATTGCAGCATGGGATGTAGAAGAGCCCTTAACAGAAATGATTCCTGCTACTTTATCGGTGGGCAATTCTGCTAACATGGCGGCGGTAATGCTTTCTGCCACCACAATCGTTTCTGGTTCAATCGTCTGAATAGTATTATTGGCCCTTTGCAAATGGGCCAGTACTCGATTGGCTAAATCTTCAATGTCATTGGCACGTTCACGCAAATAGGGATCGTCCATGGATAAAAAAGCTTTCAAATGCTTTTGAATAACAATCCTTAAAGCGGTTGGTGCCCAATAGCCTTGCTGAATTTGTTTTTCTACCTCATCACTGAGCCCTTTAGAAATCAAAATTTGTTTGTAGGCTGCAAATAACGATAGCTCTTGTTCCGATACCAGGCCCTGCATACGGCGTGACATTCTTTCTAGCTGGCGGTGAGTGGCTTTAACTGCGGCAGTGAGATTTTTTAGCTCGCCCTGAATATCTTCAGTTTTTCGATCTGGCACGCTGTGGATGTTTTCTGGAGGAAAAATAACGCGGGCTTGTCCAATTGCAATACCCGGAGAAGCGGCACTGCCGCATAGACTATGAATCAGCGGGCTGGTTGCATCGGCTGTTTCAAACAAATCATTGATTTCAGAGTTTGAGAGTAATGCCGATAGTTGTGCCGCAAGAGTTATTAGAAACGTTTCTTCATCCAGATGAAATCGCCGTTGTTCTTGTTGCTGAATGACCAACACACCTAATACTTGGCGTTGATAAATAATGGGGACTCCCAAAAAGGCATTTAAATTATCATCAAAATGGCTGGTCGATTGAGTATAGGAGGGATGTTTTTTGGCTTGATGCAAATGGATAGGCTCTTCTCTTTGCCCAATAAGGCCAACCAATCCTTCGTTAAATGCTAGGCGAATCTGTCCAATGAGCTGTTGACTCAAGCCGCGATTGGCCATTAGAACGAATTCATTGGTGTGATAGTCTGCAAGGTAAATGGAGCATACCTCGACATTTAGGGCCTTACAGACTTCATCGACAATGACATCCAGTGCGTCCTGTTTTCCACTAGCCAGGCTGACTGCCTGGGTCACTTGCCTCAGTTGTTCTAGCAATGCTTGCCTCCTTCTTGAGTGAAGGTATTATTTTAGACTCTATTCCTGAGATTTGCCTTTGCGAACATGTTTGCGGTTACGCTGTTGTTTACGCTGTCGGTTAACGTTTTCAATGACGCAATTAATCAATTCACCTAAAGCCTGGCGATAGACTTCTTGCTTAAACGAAATCACCTGACGCATAGGATACCAGTAGTTTACCCACATAAAGTGGTCAAACTCCGGGTGTCCGGTTTCATCAAAATGTATTTTAGACTCGTTTGAAACGAGCCTTAACATGTACCATTTCTGCTTTTGGCCTACACATAAAGGATAGCTATCCTGTCGGATATAGCGATTAGGTAAGCGGTATTTTAACCAGTTTTTTGTTGAGCCAAGAATTTTTACGTCTTGCCTGTCTAACCCAATCTCTTCCTTTAACTCTCGAAACAATGCTTGTTCTGGAGTTTCGCCTGCATCCACTCCACCTTGAGGAAATTGCCAGGAATTCTGTCCTATGCGTCTGGTCCAGAGCAGATTGCCAAAATCATTGCATACAATAATGCCAATGTTGGCTCGAAATCCCTCTGAATCAATCACTTATCGATACCAATTTAAGTTCTTTATGAACTAATTCAAACACACATTTGACCATTCAGCAAATTTCTTTGAATATATCTGTCAAACTGACGATTGAATTGTAGATTTTTGCACAAATTACAACCAAAAATAGATATGCCAAATGGATTCCCCAAAAACAATTGATGAATTAATGGTTCGAGCCGAAAGTATGTCGGGTCGTTCAATCGGTGAGATTGCTCAATTGATGCAAATTGAGGTGCCTGCCAGTCTCACTCGCAAAAAAGGCTGGCAAGGACAAATGATAGAAAAGTTTTTAGGTGCTGATTCTGGAAACTTGTCGCAGCCAGATTTTTCCTTGCTGGATATTGAGTTGAAAACATTGCCTATTGATTATAACGGTAAGGTATTAGAATCCACTTATGTATGCGTACTGAATCTTTATAACAATTTAGACGATGAAACCTTTGGCTGTTGGCAGTTAAGCGCTGTTTACCGCAAGTTACAGCATGTTCTTTGGGTGCCCGTTGCTAGAACCGCTGGACAGTCTGTCACTGAATTTCGAGTGGCCACGCCTTTTTTATGGCGACCGAGTGAAGCTGAGATGCACCTGTTAAAAATGGATTGGGAAAATGCTATTGAACTGGTTAGTCTTGGCAAAATCGATCAATTAAATGCGCGTGATGGTGAGGTACTACAGGTTCGTCCAAAAGCAGCAAACTCCAAGGTGCTGACAAGAACAACCAACCGTCAAGGACAATTAATTGAAACTTTACCTCGAGGGTTTTATTTGCGGCCGCAGTTTACGCAGCAGATTCTCGCTCAAAATCTTAAATTGAGTTAAATCAAAGCGTTATACTGCATTGAGCTCAGCACTTTAATATTCATCTTTGGGTTTATCTTTAGGTAATGGAACCATTGATGACATTAAAAAGCCAGCGACTAGCGCTATACCAATAACCGCAACTTCAAATGCGGTTTGTAATCCGCCTAAAATATCTTTATCGACTAATGCCATCATGCTGCGATAGCCAACTGCGCCAGGTACCAGAATAATAAAACCGGGCATCATAATCATTGCGCCGGGTATTAAAAACAGACGCGAGCTCCATTTGGCCAGTAAGCCTATAACAATTGCGCCACAAAAAGCGCCTAATGAGGCGCCTAATACCATCGATGCAAAATAGACTGAGGTAAATGCACTTAGGGCGGCTAATAAAAACCAGGTCACGTCAATTTTACGTGCTTCAAACAAAGGTACTAGTGATATCGCTGCACCTGATACAGCAATCCAGACAGACCACAAGGGGACGGGGGAAACTTCACTGCCCCGAATATCAAATGCCAGCAGCTTACCAATTTCGACTGCCAGTGCACTGCCAAATGCCAATTGAATAAAAACAGTTGCTGCGCCTGCCAGGCGAGCTGTACCCGACACCATATTTTGGGTCGCAAGTTCTGCCATTGCGATGGTTAACGATAAACCGGGTAACAAAATAATGATGCCCGATATAACAACAACAGAAATGGCAATATCATGTAGATAATGATGAACCATGATGGCAAACAAGGTAGCAGTAAATGCGCATATTGACGGTAATAAATGATCAACCAGTGGTTGAAAGCGAGCAACCAACACCCAGGTGCCGACCATCAGACCAACGCTGCTGGCGGCCAGCATTTCGGTGATGCCGCCAGAAAATATTCGCGCAATACAAGCCGAAGCCACCGCAAAAGATAAAATGATTATCCACCAAGGGTACTCTGATTTACTGAGTGAAATTTTCTTTAGGCGAGCTGCACCATCTTGACTGGTTAAAACACCGGCGATAACCAATTGAGCGATTGCACTGGTTTTTCGCAACTTTTCCATATTAATTTCACCAGGCGCTACCCGTATCATAAAGGTCTGTGGCTTCTCGTTAGGTGGTAGTAGGGTCAGACTGATTGATGTGGGTAAAGACATACATTGAATACCGTAGCCTAATGCCTCGGCACAGCCATTCATGGTATTTTCCAGCTCATAGGCAGGTAATCCATATGTATGCAATGCTTTGGCTAAGCGGAGCAAAAAACCAATGGGCTCGGCTCGGTCGGGCGCATGTGGTACACTGTCTAGTGAGCGGGTTTCTGTTGCCAGCGAGTCTGATAATTGCGGCATTAGTTATTCCTGTATTTAATGAATGTCATTATGATCGGCATCATATTAATGAAAAAAGTTATTTTTGAATTTCGTATTGTTGCTTGAACTCAACCCTGAATGTACCGCAAAATAGTTCACGGTGTTGAATGAAAAACAACAAGTGTAATTGCACACTGCGTGTCATTAAAGTTCACCTTTAAACCTGTTTTTTGATTGCATAGTTTGAAAAGTGTCGGAGTTTTATACAAAAAATTGAGAATTACCTCAATTTCCAATGACTTTTTGTTCATAATGCGTTACTTTTTATGCTACTAGAATAGCGAATAAATTATTCTTAACGTACGTAATTATTCTTGAAAATTTCCAGCCGAATTCACATTTTATATGTTTTGCTTAACCTGATTTTTATTGGGTTAGCTTTGCCTGCGTTGGCAAATCGAAATTCAATCAGTTTTTTACATATTGGCACCGAGCAAGGGCTGCCGCAAAGTACCGTAAATACCATTTTTCAGGATAGCCAGGGGTTTATCTGGATTGGTACTTATGATGGCTTAACCCGCTTTGATGGATATCGATTTGTTAATTTTAAAAATAATCCGCAAGATCCGACTTCGTTATCTAATAATATTGTAGTGTCAATTATCGAAGATAAACAGGGGTTCTTATGGATTGGTACCGATCAAAATGGTGTCAATCGCTTTAATCCTGACACCGGTGAATTTGTTCGGTTTGTTGCCAGTGAAAATGATTTCGACAGTTTAAGTCATCCGCAGGTTCGCGTTATTCATCAAGATAAAAAAGGCCGAATCTGGATTGGGACAACCCACGGTTTAAACTTATATTTACCCGAAAAACAGGCATTTGCACATTTTTATCATAATCCGCTTGATAATCAATCATTACCTCATGGCGCAATTGTTGATATTGTTGATGATGGTGATGGCCATTTATGGGTTGCCAGTACAGAAGCGCTAGCTCATTTTGATGTCGAGCAACAGGTATTTACTACCTACAATCGGTCTAATTCTCCCAAGCAAATCAACGATCTTTATCTCGATACAGATAACAGTTTATGGATTGGTACACGACTCGACGGACTTTATCACTTAAGCCCCGATCAAATGAAATTTGAACACCATCAGCATATTAAGGGAAAGCCGGGCAGTTTAAATGATAACGATATTCGTACCATATTAAGAATGCGCAATGGTGATTTGTGGGTGGGCACAGAGGAAGGTGGTATTAATATTCGGCGCAAAGGCTCTAACCAGTTTATCCATATTGAACGAAACTCTGCCGATAGCCACAGTTTAACCATTAATGCGATATGGAGCCTTTATCAGGATAATTCCGGTTTAATCTGGGTCGGTACAGCCGGTGGCGGCATCAGTACCACCATTTCTTTTGCTAATCGAATGTCACGACTGACTCATTCACCTCATGAAAAAAACAGCTTATCTCATGAATTTGTATGGGATATTGAAGAAGATAAACAAGGAATGATATGGCTTTCGACGCCTCTGGGTTTAAATCGTTACGATCCAAATACCAATCAGTTTGAGCACTTTTTGGCATTTGAAGCCTCTAATCAGCGTCCTTTTGGCAACCAGATCTATAGCTTTACTATCGATGACCAAGGGATGATCTGGTTAGGTAATACGCAAGGCCAATTGGGAGTCTTTTCACCCGAAACCAAAGAGCTGACAGTTATCCAACGGTATAACTATCCACGTGACTATGTCAGTTATAACCGGGTGAGAATGATCGAAAAAGATCATTTTGGTAATATCTGGGTGGGAACTGATGACGGGTTACTCAGAGTCGATCAAAAATCGCGCAAAATAGTTCAGGATTATCGATTTGTTGCCCAAGGAGAACTAGGGGATGCTTCAATTCGAGTGATGTTGCAGGATGACGATGGCATGATCTGGTTTGGTACTTGGGGAAAAGGTCTACAAAGATATGATCCGGAGTTTGGATCATTAACTAGCTTTGAAAATATTCCAGGTGATGAAACTTCAATTAGTGATAATACTATTCGTAGTTTGTATAAAGACCCGCAGGGAAACTTATGGATTGGTACATTTAATGGCTTGAATGTGTTAACTGCGGAACAAATTCAAAAAGAAACCTTTTATTTTAAAAGTTATCTAGAAAAAGATGGTTTACCCAACAGTGCAATTTTAGGGATCTCTTATGATGCCACGGGAAAACTTTGGTTGAGCTCTAACCGGGGATTGTCCGAGTTTGATCCAGAGAAAATCAAGTTCAAGAACTACACGATAGAAGATGGACTCACGGCAAATGAATTTAGTGGAAATGCAGTTATTCGAACAACAACAGGTGAAATATATTTTGGCAGTGTTAATGGTGTCACTATTGTTAATCCGGTTTCAAGAGTGCAGACTAACTTTCAACCCAATGTGAAAATTACTGACATATCAGTGCAAGGGAAGTCAATTTTAACAAAAGGGGTGTTGTATCAAAATCAAATGCTTGAACTGGAATATGATGCCAATGATTTGATGTTTGAATTTGCCAGTCTGGATTTCCGCCATCCTAAACGAAACCGATTTAAATATCGTCTCAAACCTTACAATGATGATTGGATAAACTCCGATGGATTAAACCAAGCGGTATTTACCAATCTCGATCCAAGCCAGTACACCTTTGAATTGCAAGCAACCAACAGTGATGGAATATGGGTCAATAAAAGTACATTGGTCAACTTTATTATCAAGCCGCCAATGTGGAAAACCTGGTGGGCATATTTTATTTATTTTGCTATTTTAATTTCATTAATTGCTTTTTACTTAAACTCTCATGAGAAAAAACTGCAAGAGCAAAAAGCGATCAATGAACACTTAAGAAAGGTTGATCAGCTAAAAGATGAATTTTTAGCAAACACCTCACATGAATTAAGAACACCACTCAATGGTATTATCGGTATTGCCGAATCGTTAAAAGAAGGGGTCGCAGGCTTACAAAACCAGAAGACATTAAATCATTTACAGATGATTATAGATGGTGGTAAACGACTGGCTCAGCTTATCAATGATATTTTAGATTTTAAGAAACTGTCACATCACAATCTGGTATTGCAGCGAAAAGCTGTCGATCTCTACTCGATTGCCAATGTGGTTGTTAGTCTGCTTTACCCTCTTGCAGAAGAGAAGAATTTAAAGTTGATTAATCGCTTGCCTAATCAACTGCCACTTATTTATGCCGACGAAAACCGAATTCAGCAAATTCTCCATAATCTGATTGGTAATGCCATTAAATATACCCACCATGGTGAAATTGAAATAAGCGCGACAGTACAAGGTAATTTTGTCGAAGTTTGTGTGAGTGATACTGGTATTGGGATTGATGAGTCGCAAATGGAAATCATTTTTAAACCCTTTGAACAGGCTTCGTTACCAGAAATTATCAGTAATCGTGGTACAGGACTGGGTTTATCAGTCAGTCATCAACTAATTGAAGAGCATGGCGGTAATCTATGGGTAGAGTCAGAAGTTAATAAAGGATCAAAGTTTTATTTTGATGTACCTATCTGGCTGGAAAACACTCATGAAATTGAAAATAGCAAATCAACGGTGGCACAACCAAATACACAGTTGATCAATTCGCCCAATACAAATAACGCCAATAACAACTCGACAGCCATTACGCGTACGGATGGTGTTTATTCGCCACAAGGTAAAGGCAAAGTCCTGATTGCTGATGATGATTTGATTAATTTGCAGGTACTGTCTGATTTACTGCAAATGAATGGCTATAGTGTTGAATGCGCCGAAGATGGTCTAAAAGCGGTGCAACTGGCGCAACAAAAGAAATTTGATATGGCCGTTATTGATATCATGATGCCAGGCTTATCGGGCTATGAAGTGTGTAAAAAACTACGTAAAAAATACTCGCCCATTGAATTACCGATTTTACTTTTGTCAGCACGCTATCAACCACGCGATATCAGTGCCGGATTTGAAGCGGGTGCCAATGACTATGTTGCTAAACCGATTGAGCGTGAAGTGTTATTAAGTCGTTTACATACTATGCGCTTGTTAGGTGGTTTAATCGAAGCAAAACAGCAAAAAGCACACGCGGCCACATTGCAACAGGCATGTGAACGGCTAGGCAAGTACTTTCCAAAAGAAATGGTCAAGCAAATTGTTACGGGGGATACCAATAATCCACTGGTCGCAAAGCGTAAGCAAATTACCGTATTATTCGCTGATCTGGCAGGATTTACATCGGTATCTGATCGGTTTGAACCTGAAGCTATTACCGAAATACTCAATAGCTTTCTTGGTAAAATGGGTAATTTAATTGAAGCACGCAATGGCGTGTTAAATGAAATACTTGGGGATGGATTAGTTGTTTTATTTGGTGCTCTGGAACACATGGATAAAAAACAGCAGGCAAATTCTGCCGCCAACCTGGCACTTGAAATGCAACAGGCTATGGAAGAATTATCTGATGAATGGCTTGAAGCTGGTATCGACCATAATGTGAAACTGCGTATTGGAATTCATCAGGATTTTGCAACCGTCGGTAACTTTGGCAGTGAAGATATTGTTGCATTTAGAGCAATTGGCAGTGGCGTAAACCTGGCTGCTCGACTAGAAAACCATTCTGAACCCGGTAAAATTATGGTGAGTTATCCTATTTATG
Organism: Aliikangiella maris; assembly: GCF_040719265.1. Lineage (NCBI taxonomy): Bacteria > Pseudomonadati > Pseudomonadota > Gammaproteobacteria > Oceanospirillales > Pleioneaceae > Aliikangiella > Aliikangiella maris. The sequence continues at coordinate 152,732 of NZ_JBFDAH010000008.1, forward strand.
CGCAATGCCGTGATGACTTTGAGTTTACTCAACTGAATGAAATTAAGTTTAAAGGTTTTAACCACCCTCATCGTGTTTGTACTTTACTCGATAAGCGGTGGTTCAGATAATCAAATTAGATGAAAAAGTTGTCTAGGCTGTCACTAAAAAAACTCACCGATTAACCAATCACAGCTTATAAACCCGTCTACACTAAAAACAGGGTATTGATTAAATAGTCCTGTTTTATCAATTGCCACCAAGTTGAGATAAAAAATATTATCCGTGAGATTATTCTGTTTTATTGATACGAAGATCAATTTTTTACAAGGCAAATTCAGTCATGATAGTCAAAGTGAAACGCGATCTCGTCATTTTTTACAAGTTAATTATTATCAAAGAATAAATCTATTAATATTTATTGCGAATTGCTATAATTTTTTCTGTAAATTGAGAAGTATATCAACAAAACAAAAGGGCATATGTGTATTCCAGCGTAAGGCTGATTTTTAGCCAGTTCAGTCAAAAAGAGAAATTCCAGCTATTGTTCTTGTTTTTTACGACGACAATTAATGGCTTGGTACAAGCGTTGGGTATCGTTTCAGTCATGCCTCTGATCGCCTTACTTACCGAACCATCGTTGGCTGACACGCATCCCTATTTTTTGACGCTGAAGTCTTATATTCCCCAACATTTGCATGACTCGCTACTTATAATTATTGGGACCGGTGCATTTTCAATTTTGTTATTAGGAAACTTGTTCGTTATTTTTGATTACTGGTTGACACTCAAGTTTTTTAATGTGAAGGAGTTTAAGTTGTCAGTCAGATTGCTCAATCAGTATATGACAGGTCCCTATTTAGCGTTTAAAAAGCGTCGGATTTCAGATATGACACGTAACGTGGTTTCTGAAGTAGATCGTGTAATTGTAGGAAGTCTGCTTTCGCTAGTCGGGCTGATTTCGGATCTGATTATTGCTATTACTATCATTATGTTGTTGCTTTACGTTAACGTGTGGGTAACCTTATTTGCTAGTGCTGTAATTGCTGTCACCTATATTCTTGTTTATTGGTTTATTGTTAAAAAAATTGAAACGCTCGGGGAAGAGTTTACCTTGTTAGAGTCGAAACTCTATGCGGCAATCAGACAAAGTCTAGAGTTTTTTCGCGAAATTAAAGTCACAAGAAAAAATCAATATTTTTTAAGGCGCTTTTCACAGCCCGCAAAAGCGATTACCCGAAATGCTACGCGTTATAATATTTTGCGTTTGTTTCCTGAACAAATCATTGAAGTATTTGCTTTTGGACTTGTAATTTTAATTGCTATCTATTTCTCGACCCATGCTAATACTTCTGCAATGGTAATGAGTTCAATTACCTTTTTTGCATTTGCAGTGTATCGATTAATCCCGATAATTAAAGAAATTTTTGACGGTATAGAAGATTTGCGCTACCTGGGGATTTCTCTTGAGCATATATTATCTGAGTTTGCTGATACCAATGATGAAAAAAACAGTGTCAGATTACGACTAGCTCAAAATCCACGGAGAGAAAAGATTGTATTTAATGAGATTATTGAACTGACTGAATTATCATTTAAATATGAATCATCAATTAAAGATATTTTTAAAAATTTAACAATTAGTATTCCGGCAAAGCAAATGACTTGTATTACCGGTCCTTCAGGTGTTGGTAAATCAACATTGATCGATTTATTACTCGGTTTGATCAAAGCTGATAGTGGCCGTATTTGTATTGATGGTGTTGAATTAACGCAAAGTAACCTGGATAGCTGGCTTGTACAAATTGGCTACGTGCCGCAAAATATTCGCTTAATTGAAGGTAGTATTCTCGAGAATATCGCATTTGGCATACCACTGGCGGAAATCGATATTGAGCAAGTGAAGCAAGTGGCGAAAATTGTAGAGATTGATTCATTTATTACCCAAGAGTTAGTTGAAGGTTATTATACAAAAATTGGTGACTCCAAATTGACATTAAGTGGTGGACAAAAACAGCGAATAGGAATTGCACGTAGCTTGTATCATGCGCCGAAAATTTTGTTGTTGGATGAAGCAACCAATGAATTAGATATTGAAACAGAAAGCCAAATATTAAACAACCTGACACGTTTATCGGAGTTGACCATACTATTTGTAACGCACAAACCTTCTGTGATTGACAGAGCAACTCACATCATTGAGCTTCAACCAAATAAAAACAGAGAGGGTGAGACAAATGATGGATGAATCTGATTTGCAGTTGAGCTGTTGTGAAACGCTTGAATCGATTGAAATGCTAAAGCAAGAATGGCAGCAATTACATCAACAGTGTACTTATCCATCGATTTATAACTCATATGATTTCATTTATACCGCCATCAAGTATTTTTGTACACCAAGCGATGAAATATTTGTCATTGCGATTAGAAATAATCGACAAAATGGCCAATTGGTTGGGGTTTTTCCCTTTTTGATCTCTGATTACCAGTGGCACCATGCCAAATTTAGAGCTGTCGTTTATGCTGGACTAAACGAAGCAGATAAAATGTACCCAATAATTTTAAAAGATGTTGAAAAGTCTGCCTGGCCTAAATTATTTCAATTTTTAAAATTACAAAAAAAGCGTTGGCAGTTTTTTGAATTGGTTGAAGTAAGAAAAGATTTTCATGCGAGAAAAGCGATCAAAAAATATTTTCCTTCAGGCTATCTTAAAAAAAGAAATGAAGATGTTTATAGTCCCATTGTAGATTTGACTGAAACTTGGGAAGTTTTTTGGAATAAGCATCGAAAAATGCGAAAACGGGTTAGAAAAATGGAAAACGACTTTGGTGAGGCATTTTCATTTAAAGTGTATGCTGAACCAGAAGCCGCTATGACGCATTTAGACGAATACATACAACTCGAACAGCGAAGCTGGAAAGCCAGTGAAAAAGTGGGCATAAGCAAGTCCCAAAATAATCTAGAGTTTTACCGAGAATTTTTTGCCCAGCTGGCAGAGAAAAATCGTTTATATTTTGGTTTTTTATATCAAGGTGAACGACTGGTTTCGGCTGAAATTGCCTATACACTTGGACACACTGTCTATTTTAGTCATGGTTGCTACGATTTGGAATTTCGTCATTATTCGCCAGGAATGGTAAGCACCAGTCTATTTTTAAAAAACTTTTTTAATGTAGGATATAAAAATGGTGATTTTTTGGGGGGCTTTGCTTACTATATTAACCCTTGGGCAAAGACATTATTATCCAGTGATAATTTGATTGTTGCTAAAATTACACCGACAATTGTATTGGTTTATCTGGCCAGTTTGCTCAAGCGCATAACCTGGACACCTATGCTATCTTTATTAAAAAAGACAAAGCATAAATTACTTATCAATAGTCAGAAGTTAATTGATAAAAATGTTAAGCATTAAATTAATTGAACGCAACAAAGTTGATTTAATCGATTCGCAGCAATGGAATGAACTGGCCACTAATAGTCAATTTAAAAACCCTTTTTTTAGTCAATTAGTTTTAAGTGCTGCACTAAAAAACATTTCTTTGAAAAAAAATATTAAAGTTGTAACTGCTTTTGAACAAGAAAAACTGGTGGCGTTGTTTCCCGTTATCATTTATCGCCATTACTTAGGATTCAAATGCATAAAAATTTGGTGTCATGAGCACTGTTTTATTAGTGATCCGTTAGTTAGTGATACACAATTAATGGATGATATTAATTTACAGCTTTTAAACGCACTAAATGCTTCTTGTTTTCTGGTTGAAACGTACTCACCAATGTCACTTGGAAAATTATTTAATCAGCGCGGGTTTCACCGACAGTCTTTTCGTGGAATGATTACTCAATTTAAAGACAAACAAAATTATTATCAATCATTATCAAAAAAAGTTCGTTCAGAAAGCAGGAGGGTTATAAAGAAAATTTTTTCTGATACCTCTGTTTACTATACAACTTCTGAAAAGCAACTAGACTATCCCTGGTTTCAAGCTTATTGCCAACTTGAACATGCAGGATGGAAATCTAAAGTGAAGGGGGCAATATTAAGTCAACCTGAATATCAAAAATACTATGAGGATTTTATTGAGCAGGCGATTAAAGATAAAAGTATTCAGTTCCAAGCGTTAATGAGAAATGATAAACCTATTGCAATTGCCATTAGAATGCTTTCAGAAGATTATTTTTTTGAAATTAAAACTTCATTTGATGATAACTTCCGTCAATTGTATCCTGGCGTTGTACTTGAACTACTTAATCTAGAAGGGCTTGAGGGGGTAAATTTTACTTGTGTTGACTCTTGTACTGATTCTCATAATCGAGTTATAAATCGATTATGGCCAGAGCAAAAAATAATTTTTAGTAGTATTTTTTTTAAAAATAATCTGATTGAAAAAATATTTTATCGCATACTGAGTCGGCAAAATAAATTATTGTTCAGTTTTTTATTTGCCAGTTTATCAAATTATTAAAATTGGTATCTAATGCCTAATAAAACCCGAGAAAAATTTACATTAATAGTTTGGCCGGTTTGACCGAGCTGAATATCTGTTGCCAGGTTATTATGTTCAATGCCAAAATTTAATTGGATGTGCTTATCATACTGATAATGAACTGCTGCCGCTGCCCAGCCTCCTAACCCTGTATCTTTGCCATAAAGTCGATGAGTTTTCAGTGAAATTACACCGTTTGTAGCAAAGGTATCTTGCTCCCATTTAAATTGCCAAGTATTAATGCCACCACTTAAATAGATACTCAGCTCTGGATTAAACTGCAAAGCATTCCAGTTTATTCCTAACCGTAATGCTTCTGATGATGTTTGGTTATTCGAGTCGATGGTCAAATAGCCTTGATTGGTAAAAACAGTATCAGAATATTGAAACAGATCTGCTTTACCAAAGTTAACATAGCCAATATTAACATAGGCTAAAGGGGTGAGCGCATATTCCAGATTTGCGGCAAAAGCGGTTGTTTCTGATACTTCATTGGAATAACTATTAGCGCTAATTGCGTGAGCCGCATGGGCCAAATTGGCAGAGACAGTCCATCGACTCAACGGTTCATTTGAAGTATCGGTGACTGACGATTGGGCTTTATTTGAGACAATAAAAGCAATCACTAATAAATAATATTTCAACTCCCACCCTTGAATAATTTTATCGTTATATTGGTAAGGCGAATGATATTAATCGATTAATATTTATTCGGTATTGTCTCGATTATATCATGTTGAGATGATAAAGTGCTATGGCTAAAACGGCTGGATTAAATTTCGTGTGATGAAGACCTCATTTTATAAGCGGGTAAAATGAGTTGGTCTAAATTAATCTAGCGGAATAACAAATTAAAGCGGTAGTTTATCAATAAAAGATAAGACTACCGTTAGTTGAAAAGGTTCGTTAAGATTCAATATTAAGTAAGAATTAGATACTTAATTGTTTTACTTTTTCCTTGGCTTCTTTATGACCCTGCTCGGCTGCTAGCGAATACCATTTTAATGCTTGGGTTAAATCACTGGTTACGCCCAGACCCGATTCATACAAGCGACCCATATTATATTGAGCCCATTGATAATTGGCTTCGGCAGCCTGGTTGTACCAATAAAATGCCTGTTTCAAATCTTTATTGACGTATAGTCCATATTCATAAAATAAACCTAATTGATTGGTCGCGCCCAGGTGACCTTGTTGTTGCGCTTTCTTAAAGAGTTCAAAAGCTGCTTCATAATTGCGCTCAACCCCTAAACCATTTTTTAACATATAAGCGTAACTATATTGACCATTTTTATTATTATGATCGGCAACTATTTTATAGAGGGAGGCGGCTTTCTCAAGATCTTTAGATACCCCTTTTCCTTGCTCATAATAATACCCGAGCCCAATTAATGCTTTAAAATGTCCTTGAATTGCAGCTGCTCGCATCCAGTTAATCATATCTGTGTCAGGTGGGCTTGTAATAAAAGAAACCTTTTCAATTTTATTCAATTTGAGTATTTTATTGATATTTGATTGATAAATCGCTAAATCAGAGAGTCTTTCGTAATATCTGGCAACTTCATATTGCGCATCAGCATGCCATGAATTGGCTGCCTTCAAAAAGTAAGCTTGTGCTTTTTCCCTTTTTCCATCGTATTTTTCACCATATTGATATAAATTACCCATCATAAACTGCGCATAGGGAATACCGGCTTCAGCAGCTTTTTCAATATACTCAAGTGCTGTTTTTATGAGTGTATCATCGGTGACTTCGTATGAGTCAAAAAGTAATTTTGCCCCATAAAAGGCTTGTGCAAAGTGATTGCCTTTTTCCGCAAATTTTTTAAGTTGTGCAAGTGGTTTCTCGCGTTCTTGTTCGGAGAGCGATTCTGAATAGACTGCTTGACTAATTTGACTCACATAGACTTTACTGATAGTGCCATTTTCAGCTGCCTGATTAAAATAATAGTCGACTTTATCATCTCTATCTTTACCAAATAATTCGCGAAGATAAAGAAAAGCAAGTTTTTCGTAGACTTTACCTTTACCTATTTTTTTCTCCGCTAATGTAAAAATTTGATCAGCTAATTGCTTATTGGGTTTAACATAAATACCTTCTTCATATAGGGCAAATAAAAGCACGTAAGCTTCTGCGATGCCCAGTTCGGCAGCGTCGATAATAAACTCAAGGCAAGTTCCCTCTGAAAATTTAGTATACTTGCCTTTTAGACATAAACTGGCCAAGCGCAAATACGCGATGCCACTATCATAAAGTGATGCTCTCAGGTACCAGTTGGTAGCTTTTTCATATTGCTCTTCTTGTGCCAATAAATCTCCCATACCTAGCATAGCAACGCGTGTTGTTTCAGAAAGCTCATTGATAACCTGTGAAGCCAATTCACCATTACCAACCTTACTGAAATGACCTAAATTAGCATTGATATAGCGTGTGTTATCAAAAAAGATTTCTCGTTGCTCTCCGGTTTCCAGATCTTCAGCAATAACGATATAATAAAGACCTTGTCCTGCCCCCTTAATTTGCAGGTAAAAGTCGAGACTTTTATAGCCAGCAATTTCCAGTAAGTCTTCTACATCGCCCCATGAAGCGACTTCATAAGCGCTAAAATAATCTTTACCATCACCGCTGCTAAAAACACCATCGATGATTAAGCTCACAAAATTTTCGTGAAACTCTGCCCCTTTTGTATCCCCCAGAAATTGTTTGCATTTTGCTGCACTGAGGTGAGGTTTAATACTCCAGTAGTTTTTATTGAGCAAATGTGTCCAGTCGATCTCTTTACAGCTTAAATCACCACTTTCTAATTGTTGGGCAATCGCAATATATTCATCATATTTAACTGCACTGCTTTCGGTATGACTCGAACTGAGAAATGCTTTCCATAATTGTTGATAAGTCACAGCGTTTTTATCTTGCTTAAATTTGTCAATTAAGCTGATAAAGTATTGGTCTTCACGGTTAACGGTATTATTATTTGGGTTTTTTGCACAGCTGCTAATTAACAGACATAACCCTATCGCAAAAAAATGGCAGGTTAACTTTTTCATGACAAACTACTCCTTGTTAATCAGTTTTCGGGCCAAGTTTTTAAGGCGTTCTTGTTGGCTCTGTACCGTTGAACTGGCATTGTTTTTGGTAACAAGGTAAAAAGATAACGCCTCTTTTAAGTCTTTAACCGAAGAAAGGTAGTCACCTGTTTCTTTAGCAGAAATAGTGGGTATTAATGGCCGATAATCATAAGTAATGGTTATACGGTTTTCTTGTTTATCAATTTGTTTGCTAAAAGAAAAGTAGTCGATATCTTTAGTAATATTTTCTTTTGAGTAATCAACAATGTCATTATCTGGAAGCTCAATAATTTGCTTTTGACGAAATTGAAATCCATGCGATACCGCAAAAGGGTGTTCGCGTTGAATAATTGTTGGTGTTACCAGATGTTCGACAATACCTGTCGCATAATAGTCTGAGTAAAGCTTACCTGACTGTTTGCGGCCAAAGTCGAGAATTTTGTATTTTTCAATGGTAGTGAGTAAATTGGACTTTTCATCATCGATAACTTGAATGTTTTCTAATAAACTGATTTTATCGAATTGACGAGAGTAAAAATTCAAATAACGTTCTGATAAAGATTGTATACTTTCCGTTGCAATTTGATACCGAATATTATCTGCTTTGATGCCTTCATAAGCCGTTTTAACATTCAAGAATACCGCCTCTTTATCTTCTGAAAGATGATAGGTTTCTTCTAAATAAACTTGCGGAATAGGTGAATCATTAGCATTTACTTTGGCCAGTGACTTTTGACCTTCGGCGACAATTAAAGCGTGATGATAGTTAATAAATCCAATATTATTGAGCCCTCCTCGCTGATGTGAGACGGTTGAATCCAGCCAGTAATCTCGCTTATTAAATTTTAAATGAGCAATGACATGGTTGAAAGGTAAAGGGCTTGGTAATTGCTGATCGAGGATTTTTCCTTGATAGCTGGAAACCAATGCGGGGTGAGCGGTGACCCCGAGTTCTGCCAAAATTGCAATTAGCAGAGTTGTTTTATCTTTGCAGTCACCGTAGCGACGTTCAAAGACTTCTTCAGGTGTGTGAGGTTTATGGGTATTTTCTCCAACTTCAATACCAAAATATCGAATCTCATCTTGTACAAATTTTAGCGCTACGGCAATTTGTGCTTCCGTTGTGGGATATTCTTTTTTCCATTGACTAATTTTTTGTTGTAGCTTAGCGGGGACCGATTGAGGAGGATATAAGGTTAATGCCCACTGATTAACTTCTCGCCAGCTTTGATATTCTGAATACTCAATAATTGAATATGGGGAAAACCATGAAGGGTAGAGGTCTTCATTTTTAACTGGATTAACATTGTTAAAAGACCATGAATATTCGCGAGTATTTTGCTCAACTTTTTTTGTTGCAGGGTATTGTGTACGAAACTGGAGTTGAGTCTTTTTATCGGTTAGTAGGCGTAATCGAATTGCTTCAACCGGAACACCCCAATCAGCATAAAACTGACCAAATAATTTTTCACCTAAAACAGGATTTCTTCCTTTACGACTGAAAGAGTACTCAATGATATCCCCAACCCTGATATCATTTAATATAATTAATGCTCTTGCATCATTTAGGTAAAGTCGGTTTTTTAATTCTGATTCATTTTTAAATACTTTAATTTGGTCGGGTATTAATTTTGAATAAGATTTATTGTCACGCTTGACTTCGATTTTATGAACACTGAGTTCTTCAAATAAGGGATTAAAATCAAAAGTAATTTCTGAAACTTTCTCGAGACCTTTTTCGTTAATAGGTTGCATAATAATGCGATGATAATTAACAATATCTTTATCAATCGCATTCGTCTGTTGCTCAATTAAAATATATCTGACACTAAAATCATCATTGGTTTTTGCAACATTGGGTTGATAGTCTGCTTGGGTCAGCGTCTGATTAATCCAGTCTGGTTCAGGATTAATATGCACTTCTGGGAGATCGTTCTCAGCAAAGGCCCTGGAAGTGGTTGAATAAAGTGAGGTGATTGAAAAAAGAATTATAAAAATAGAGGGTATTAAAAAGCGTATTTCCTTCATCATATTATTTTCCAATATTTAAACGTCGAGAGGTTATTGCTATCACTAAGTAAATTTTCGAGCCGTTTCAGCAAAACGATTAAATACCAATAAAGTAATTTCATTGATGACTAAGTCAATACTTTACTTGGAAATGGCGTTATTTACTTTGTTGATAAATAATATCGATATTCAATGTCATCAAAATTCAATGTCATCAAATAATGTTGTGAGCATTTTATCAGGTAAATGCCCGAATGTGCATACCATAATATTTTATATGACATCTTTGCTTTGGCTTAACTTATTATATACATTTAAAGTACAAAGAACAGGCTAATTTAATGTTTAGTGTTAATCCACTAGCGGTTTCATTAATTTGAATGAATATGCTGTGATATTTGTTGAGCCGTTTTTAAAACTTCTGGCACATAAAATTCTTTAATTTTGTCTTTATCAAATGCAAAGTCTGGCCCAGAAATATCGATAGCTGCAATGACTTTCCCCCTGGCATCAAAAATTGGAGCAGCAATGGAAATTCCACCAATTTTAAGTGCCCCAAAGCTGATAACATAACCAAGTGATGAGACCTCTATGATTTTTTGGCTGAGTTGACTAATCGAGCTAGGCGTTTGCTCGGTAAATTTAGCGAGTTCTTTATCATTAAATAGCTGGATTAATTCACGATTAGATAAATCTGAGAGGAGCAGCCAACCCAAAGGTGAGGCATGAGCTGAAACGCGTTTTCCGGTATTTGCACTACTTTGAATACCGCGATTGGCTTGTAAACAATCCAAATACAGAACATCAGAATGATCACAAATGGCTAGGTGAGTTGCGATTTCGGTTTTATCTCGTAGTGCTTCAAGAAAACCGCGTGCTTGTTTGATGATTTCTTGTGTACCAAGATAGGCAAAGCCCAAATTGAGAACTCTGGCACCTAACGTGTAAGTTTTATTCGTTTCTGAATAGTCAATAAAACCCAGACATTTCAGCGTATAAACCCACCTGAATACCGAAGAACGGCCAAACTCCATATGTTTTGTAATGTCATTTATGGTCATGGGAGTCCCAGATTCAGCTAAAATTTCCAGTACACGTAACCCACGTTGTAAGCCTGGTACAAAATAAGTTGCATGATTTTTATTTAAAGGGACTTCGTTCATGAACTTGATATTCTCAATAATTAGGAAAAATGCGATTTTTATTCGTATGCAAAACCAACTAAGTATATATGAGTAAATGACTGATTGTAAAAGATTCATTTGTTTTTTTCCAGATAAATCATGTTGTTGAGTTTTCAGGGGATAAAATACAAACAGCTTGTAATGGTTATTTTGTCGTAGATAATTGTGAAAAATTGGATGTTTTTCAATAAAAAATAGAATGCAAAACAAAGATAGTATACAATCATTTTGTTGTTTGCCTTAATAGCATAAGTATTCAATATCGATTGAAATTTTTGAATACTATTAGAATGTTTTTCTATAGCTATTCGGTCAAAAATAAGAACATCTGAGGAGCATCAATGCAATCAATATTACCTGAAATTTTGCCTGCTAACGGCGAAGACACCATTGGGCCTTATTATCCAATTCCATTCCTTGATGAGGAGTCAGAAGATTTGACTATTGTTCATCCAGGGCTTTGTGTTGAGGTGGCAGGCAAACCAATTGATTTAAGTCTTCGATTGAGAGATAGCCACTTTAACTTGGTTGATGGTGCGCTAATTGAGTTTTGGCAGGCCAATACTAAAGGGATTTTGAGTATTCCTCAAAATTTCGATCACCCTGACTATGATCCCCGGTTCACTGGCTTTTATCGGCAACGTTCAAATACTGGACACTTTAAAGTTAGAACTATTATGCCGGGGAGAATTGAATTAACAGGCTCTCCTCATCAATACCGTGCCCCACATATTACATTAAATATTTTCTGTGACGGTATCACTCGAGTGGTTACTCAAATATTTTTTGAAGATCACAGTGAGAACTTGCAAGATCCTTTATTGGCTTCTCTTGAGACTCAACTTGCAAAACGGCTCATTGCTAAACGGGTGGGTGAGTCTAATCAAGTTAGCGCTTTTGAAATCGATATTGTATTGCAAGGTGAAAATGAAACGCCTTTTTTCGACGACTTACAGCCAATAGCCAAAATTAAGTGATACTTAAAACTTTTCAAATAATCGAGACTGATATTTATTTTTTTGTGTAGGACATTTACTGATGAATACTAAAAACATTGCCAACCAATTACAAGGCCGACAAATGAAGGCAGGTCCTACCGATGGCGCTGCTGAAGTTCGAGTTCCTAATCATCGCTTACGTTTAATTCCACCTGAGGCCAGAGCATCTTTTATTGCGTTTGATCCGCTTAAAGTTGCGATAAAGCCGGGAGAAAATGATTTAACCAGAATTTTTCCGGGAAATAAGCGAGCCGCGGGAGAGATTATTGAAGTGACTGGTAAAGTTACCGATGAACGTGGTCGGCCCGTCAGACGGAGTCTTATTGAAATATGGAACGCTAATAAATGGGGACGCTATAGTCATATAGAAGATCACACAGATTATCCACTGGATCCTAATTTTTTAGGGATTGGCAAAACCCTGACAAATGATGAGGGTGAATATATTTTTTGGACCGTTTACCCTGGCTCATACCTCGCTCGACCGGATATTGGTCGCTGGCGTCCTTCACACATCCATTTTTCAATTCGTGGTGGTAGTGCCCGATTAATTACACAAATGTATTTTAAAGGTGATAAAAATCTGGCTACTGATCCGATGTATATTGTGTTGGGCGACGATGCGCCTCGCAGTATTGCCAAAGAATATCAGACCCATCAAAACCTGGCTCAACATAATCAGGCACAACGGGGTTTTCAGTTTGATATTGTCATTGGTGGACCCAATGCTAATTATTTTGAAACCAACTGACTTTTAAAGCTAAGGAGCGTGTTAATCACAAGGATTTCACGCTTAAAAATTTCTATTGATTGCGGCATTTTTATTCGCTTTTACAATTTGATTCCTGCTATTAACTTTATACAAAATTTATATAAAAGTAATGTTTTGGCAAAGTGATCAGCTCTTCTGAGATTTTCTGTCATTTTTCTCCTTTATAATGAAGAGTTTAATTTAAATTTTCGTTGTTTATTTGATCACATTAATTAAATTATTCCTAATTACCTTCTTTACAATCTAAAATCTGAAATTATTCATGTATTACATTGTTTAATGAAAAAATGAGAAATGTGGCACATAAATTAATATTCAAATATCTTCATATGAAATTATTTTTATAAATTAATAGCTTAACGAGATGTCATGGGATTGTCACATTTTGTAATCTTCGTGACATCCGATGTCGCTACGCTTGTCGGGATTTTTAATTAGCAAAAATAAAATATCCTTATGGAGAGAATTATGAATTTTAAGCGACTGATTTCAGTTAGCGCTGTTGCAGGGGTTTTCGCACTCGCTGGCTGTGGCGGCGGCGATATCAATATTAATGAAGGGGATGAAATTGTAGGTCCAGTAACACCTCCTCCTCCCGTAGAAGTATGTCCTGACTTTGCCACTCCAGTTGATCCAATTGGAGCATTCAATAAGGTTTGTGAAGTCACTGGTACATTGACTTCAGACGCTACTTTCAAAAGTGATACCTTGTGGGTGTTAAAAGGTCAAGTTGGCGTTGGGAATGACCGTGCTGATGCCTCAACATTAACTATTCAGCCAGGTACAACTATTGTTGGCCGTACGGGCGATGACTTTTTAGTGGTACGTCGTGACTCTAAAATTGAAGCCGTAGGCACTTCAACTGCACCAATTACGATGACCTCAATTCAAGATATTACTGGTGAAGCAACCGGTATTGGCCAATGGGGTGGTCTGGTGCTTTTAGGTAATGCCCCTTCGAATTTGTGTGATAGCTCAGATGACGGCGTAGATACTGATGCGACTGAATTAGCTAATTGCGGTGTACAAGCTGAAGGCGATGCGGGCTTGTTTGGTGGTGATAAACCCAATGATGATTCTGGAACTTTAAAATATGTTGTTGTGAAATATGCGGGCAAAACATTAGGTTCTGGTGATGAATTGAACGGTATTTCCTTTGCTGGTGTTGGTGACCAAACTGAAGTCGACTATATTCAGGTACACGAAAATCTGGATGATGGCGTTGAATTCTTTGGTGGTACAGTCAATGTTAAGCACGTTGTATTAACGGGTAACGGTGATGACAGTTTTGACTGGTCTTTTGGTTGGACTGGGCGTGCACAGTATGTTTATGTGCAACATAATGGTACTAAAGCGCACCGTGGTTTTGAGCTTGACAATAATGAAGATTTTCCTGCTGCTACTCCACTAACTAATCCAATGGTTTCAAACATTACTATTGTTGGTAGCACTGCATCTGATGAAGGTTCAGAAGGCATTTTACTACGTAATGGTACGGCTGGTCGTTTACACAACGTTTTAGTAACTGGCCCAGCAGGTATGGGTGAGTGTCTGGAAGTTGATGGCGATGAATCAATGGCCAATGCTGTTGCTGGCAATCTGATTATGACTCACTCGGTTATCGCTTGTGATAATGGCGAAAACTTTAAAGGTGAGGTTCAAGCAGGAGCACAAACTGTTGAACAATGGTTCTTGGCTCAAGAAGGCAACTCAGCTTATAGTGATTCCTCTACTTTAAATCTGGCACCTAATGGTTATATGCCACAAGCGGGTTCTCCTTTATTAGGGGCTGGTGTGAATCCTGCGCCGATTGATAACTGGTTTGATTCAACTAACTATATTGGTGCGTTTGATGGAACGGTTGACTGGACTGAAGGTTGGACAGTCGGGGTTAATGGCGGTTTCCCATCTGATATTCAAAATGCTTTCCAAAAAGGCTTAGCAACAGATGTATCAACCGATTATCCAGAAATTACCGATAAACCGGTTTATCGTCTGGCAAACAATTTGACCTTTACTGAAGATGCAACCTTAACCAATAACGCGCATTGGATCTTAAAAGGTCGCACTGCGGTAGGTAATGATCGTGCAGATAATGCCACGCTTTATATCCAGCAAGGTACAACCATTATTGGTGAACAAGGTGATGACTTCTTAGTTGCCCGTCGTGGTTCAAAAATTGAAGCCTTAGGTACACGTGGTGCGCCAATCGTAATGACCTCAATTCAAGATATGACTGGTCAAGAAACTGGCATTGGTCAATGGGGTGGTTTAGTACTACTCGGCAACGCGCCTTCTAATTTATGTGACACTGCTGATGATGGTTTTGATGCCGATGCCACTGAGCTAGCTAACTGTAGTATTAGTGCAGAAGGTGATGCGGGATTATACGGCGGTGATAATCCAGAAGATAATTCTGGTACGCTTAAATTTGTTCAAGTTAAACATGCAGGTAAAGCGTTAGGTTCAGGCAACGAGCTAAACGGTATTTCATTTGCCGGTGTTGGTAATGGCACAACTGTTGATTACATTCAAGTTCATGAAAATCTGGATGATGGTGTTGAATTCTTTGGTGGAACGGTAAATGTTCGTCACGTTGTCTTAACCGGTAATGGTGATGATAGCTTTGACTGGTCATTTGGCTGGACTGGTAAAGCGCAGTTTGTTTATGTGCAACACAATGACACTATCGCTCATCGTGGTTTTGAATTAGATAACGGTGAAGATTTCCCATTAGCAACGCCTTTAACTAATCCGGTAGTTTCAAATATTACTATCGTCGGTAGCAATGCAACTAGTGAAGGATCAGAAGGTATCTTACTGCGTAACGGTACTGCTGGTAGCTTGCACAATGTCTTTGTAACTGGCCCTGCGGGTATGGGTGAGTGTCTTGAAATTAATGGTGATGAATCAATGGCCAATGCCCAAGCTGGTAGCCTGGTAATGACTCACTCAGTGATTGCTTGTGAAAATGGTGAAAACTTCAAAGGCAACGCAACAGCAACATTAACTGCAGAACAATGGTTCTTGGGCCAAGATGGTAATAGCGCTTACGATAATGTTGAAGCGGTTAAACTTTTAGCTGATGGTTATACACCTAAATCTGACTCTCCTTTACTAGGTAATGGCACTAATACTGCGAAAGCCTACGATGATTCATGGTTTGCAGCGACTGATTACATTGGTGCTTTCGATGGTTCTACTAACTGGATGGAAGGTTGGACTGTTGGTGTCAATTCTGGCGTTCCTGCCAACGTAACAGCAGCTGATGAGCAAGGTTTAGCTACCGATGTTTCTGGTAGTTACCCTGCATTAACCGATAAACCGGTTTATCGATTAAATAATAATGTTGTTTTCACTACCGACACTGTACTGACTAGCGATAAGCACTGGATCTTAAAAGGTCGCACTGCCGTTGGTAATGACCGTGCCGACAGTGCCACACTTTATATTGAGCCAGGTACCACTTTAATTGGTGAGACAGGTGATGACTTCCTGGTTGCCCGTCGTGGTTCAAAAATTGAAGCGTTAGGAAGTGCTTCAGCACCAATTACGATGACTTCTATTCAAGATGTGACTGGTCAAGCAACTGATATTGGTCAATGGGGTGGGTTAGTGCTGTTAGGTAATGCACCTTCTAACTTATGTGATACTTCAGATGCAGGTGACGATGCTGATGCGACTGAATTAGCTAACTGTAGTATTGCTGCCGAAGGTGACGCAGGATTATATGGCGGTGATGATCCAGCTGATAATTCGGGTACATTGCGTTATGTCGTTGTTAAGCAAGCGGGTAAAACATTAGGTTCAGGTGATGAGCTCAATGGTATTTCGTTTGCTGGTGTTGGTAACGGTACAACTGTTGACTACATTCATGTACACGAAAATCTGGATGACGGTGTTGAGTTTTTCGGTGGTACAGTAAATGTTCGTCACGTTGTCTTAACGGGTAACGGTGATGACAGCTTTGACTGGTCATTTGGTTGGACTGGTAAAGCACAATATGTATTAGTGAAACAGAATGATACTAAAGCTAATCGTGGTTTTGAATTAGATAACGGTGAAGACTTCCCATTAGCGACACCTTTAACCAAACCAACAGTTGCTAACATTACAATCATTGGTTCTACAGCGACTGATGAAGGTTCTGAAGGTATTTTGTTAAGAAATGGAACTGCTGGTGCACTACATAATGTTATTGTTACTGGCCCTGCTGGCATGGGTGAATGTCTGGAAGTTGATGGTGCAGAAGCCAAAGCGCAAGCTGAAGCGGCTAACCTGGTTATGACTCACTCAGTAATGGCTTGTGAAAATGGTGAAAACTTCAAAGGCGACATCAATGCTACAACGACTGTTGAGCAATGGTTCCTGAGTCAGACAGGCAACGCAGTTGCTGCAAATATGGCTGCGGTATTAAGTGGATACGAAACAATTTCGACTAATCCTGCTGCTGATATGAATGCTATCGATAGCTGGTTTGATGATGTTGACTTTATCGGCGCAGTAAAAGAAGACGACGACTGGACTGCTGGTTGGGTGACCGTTGGTCTGTAAGCCCGTTTTGATTTAAAACGAAAAGAAAAGTAGTAAATAGGTAAGGTATCATGAATTTTCAAAGGTACCTTACCATTTTTTTAAGGGTTAAAAAGATCATAGGTTACTTGTGCATAAATCCTGAAGGATAAATTCCCGGGAAAAAATTAAGTAACTTGTTGGAGTAAGCCATGTTTAGAAAAAACAAATTTCAAATGCCAAAAACTGCTCGTGCGGTTTATCTGGCATTAGTGGCTGGTGGTTTTTCTGTGAATGTTTTCGCCGCAGAAAGCGAACAGGTTGATAACCAGCAAAATGAAGAAGTCGAAGAAGTTGTAGTAACAGGTAGCCGTTTACAGGGTAGTGCGCAAGCGGTTCTTGACGAAAGAAAAGAACAGGCATTTGTTGCTGATATTTTAGGTTCAGAGCAAATCTCGCGTACTGGTGACAGCGATGCTGCGTCAGCGCTTCGCCGAGTAACCGGTTTGACCTTGGTTGATGGAAAATTTATTTATATACGTGGTTTGGGTGAGCGCTATTCAGCAACACAATTGGACGGTATGACCGTACCAAGTCCTGACCCAACCCGAACTGTTTTGCCATTGGATTTATTTCCTGCTGGTATTATTGAAAGTTTAAGCGTGCAGAAAGCTTATTCCCCCGAACTACCTGCGCACTTTGCAGGTGGTAATGTAAATATTCGTATTAAGTCGATTCCTAAAGAACCTGTACTGCGTGTTGGAGTTGAACTAGGCACTAATAGTAACAATTCAGATACTTCGCCTTGGTATGAAGGTGGCGATCATGACTGGTATGGTCGTGATGATGGTACACGTGAATTACCGATTGCCATGCAACAAGCTTTTGCGGGTGATGGAATCAATCAGATACCTAATGAACAAGCCGTTGCACTGTTTGGTTCGTTAAACCGAAACTTTGAAGCCAACGATGAAAGCATCGATCCAAATGTTGGTATGAATTTTACTTTTGGTAATAAACTGGATTTTGATAATGGTTCAGAGTTAGGCTTTTTAGCTGCTTTTTCATACAAGAATAAATGGGTTGTGTCAGAAGAGCGAAATGTTAATAATCTTTCCCGTTCAGGTGACACAGTAAAAATTAATGAGTTTTCTGATGGTCCTTCAACTGAACATAATGTTAAATTTAGTGGTATGGTGAATGTTGGATTTAATTATGACGAAAACCATAAGTTTGAATTTAATAATATTTTGTTACGTGATACGCGCGATAGAATGCGTAATCGATTACTCGAATCGACCAATACAATCGATGAGCCAGATGATGAACGTCGTCAATTAGATGTGATCTATGAAGAAAGAGAAATGATTTCTCATCAACTGAAAGGATCGCATAACTTTAATGACTATAATAATCTGGGTATCGACTGGTATTATGCTGATAGTAATTCCGAGCGCTTTGCACCAGGTGGTTTGGATGCCTTTTTCCGAGTTAATCTAGAAGGCGGACAGCGTGCAGAAAGAATTGCCAGTGATGTAGATACCATATATCACTTTCAAAACCTTGAAGATCAAGCAGAAAACTATGGCGTTAATTTTTCACTACCGTTCTATTTTGACAATTCAAGCATAGAACTGAAAGCTGGCGCTGATTTTATTGAAAAAGAGCGTTCTGCAGAAAATATTGATATTGCGATACAAACCTTCGCTATTCCTTCAAACTATCTGCAAGGTAGTGTTTATTCAGATATCTTTTCAAATGAAAATCTACTTGCGGAAGACTATCGTGTTCGTTTAAATGACCAAACCAGTGGTGGTGATAAATATAAAGCTGCAACATTGGTTGATTCATATTATTTAATGGCGAATATGGATTTTGGAATGGCATGGCGCTTTACACTCGGTGCTCGCTACGAAGACTTCCGCCAAGTGTCTATTCCATTACAGCCTCATAGCGAATTTTTTGATGCAGAAAAAGAAGAGCTTGAACGACTTCCTTTTGCTGAAGATAAATGGTATCCGTCGTTAGCTGCGACTTATGTGCTGGATAGCACCATGCAGTTCCGCTTTAACTATAGCGAAACCGCAATTCGTCCAGATCTACGAGATATTTCAACCAGTTTTTACATCGATCCGTTAACTGAATTTTTGGTTCGTGGTTCGACTTCATTGCAAAGTGCTGAAGTACAAAATGTTGATTTCCGCTGGGAATGGTACATGGAGTCAGGTGAAAATCTGTCGGTTGCGCTGTTTGCCAAACAAATTGACCGACCAATCGAAATGATTGAGCTGCCCAGTGCTACTGAAGGGGCTCCGCAGCTATTAACTGCAAATGCTGAAGACGGTGATGTCATTGGTATGGAAGTTGAGTTCTTAAAAGACTTTTCATTCTTGGGTGATGATTTTGCCAACTACTTTATGACAGGTAACTTCACAATTTCAGATTCTGAAGTGAATATTTGTAGTGATACTAACCCTGACACGCCTTGTTTGTTTGAAGAACAGTTAAAAGAAGCATTGAACACTTCTTCTAATGTTACTAATGTTATTACCAACAATACAAGACGCTTAATTGGTCACTCTGAATGGGTAGTGAATATGCAGTTTGGTTGGGATTCATTAAACAATGAACACTCGGCAACGGTAGTTTATAATGTTTTTGGCCCTCGCATTATTGTTCCTGGAGTTGGCGGGTTTGAAGATGCGGAAGAGCAAGCATTCCACTCTTTAGATCTGGTATATACTTGGTATCCAACTTACGATAGTACTGTTAAATTCAAGTTGAAAAATATTCTCAATGAAGAGAAAACTATCGAACAGGAAGGTATTGATATATTACGTGAAACGGTTGGTACCGAATTCTCAGTTCAATTTACAACTGATTTCTAATAACAAAACTATATAAAAAAATTATTAAATGCGGTCAGCTCATTGCAAATATGTTTAATCCGTTGATTGCGAAAAATAATGAATTAAAATAAAAAAGCTATCTAATTAACAGGAGAGGAAACTCTCCTTTTTTATTTTATGAATTATTACAATAAACAGATAAAAAGCTAAGTATGACAAAAATGTTTCGCAATTTTTAAATTTGTATTTTGTTTGTCATATATCTGTAAAACAATTGAAATATTTAAAATATACAATCCCATCTCAAAGTTAAATTAGCATTAACTTACGATTAATTAAGCCAAGAAAAAACATTATTTAATTCAAGCAGAACTTGAATTTAAAAAAATATTCATGTTGTAATGGAAAAAATGAATATTTCATTAATGTTAATCTGGCCATTAAAAAATAAAGCAGTAATCAACAAATATGACATTTTGTTCTTGTTCTTTTAATAATTACAAAAATGTGCGATTTAACCAGAGCAGTACTTGATTTATTCAGACAACTGTTTCAACAGGCTTTTTCGTAAGTTAAATGCACGGGTTTGGAAAGTCGAGTAAATAGTTTCTCCGATAAGTTAACTGCTCGATAGTTGAACACGGATGTTATTTAAATCTTTAAATCTAGAGGAAGTATTACATGAATATAAAGATGTCCTCATGGTTGATTACATCAATCATTTCGGCAGGCACATTAATTTTATTAGTGGTATCAACTGTTACACAGGCGACATCGTTAGGTCCGGTTGTTGAAAAAAGTAAAACCATTAATGAGCTGGCTGCATCGTCACAAAAAAAAATCGATCGGCTTGCTGAACAGATAGAAGATAAAGTACAGCAATTTAAGGCTGTTAATAAAGAAATTGATGGTCTGGAAATTTATAATGCGCAAATGGAGCGCCAAATCGAAAACCAACTATTAGAAATGCAGCGCTTAGGATTATCAATGGATAAAGTCAGTGTTATTGAGCGTCAAATTGCGCCATTAATGCTGCGAATGATAGATGGTTTAAAAGAGTTTGTTCAATTAGATGTACCATTTTTAACGGAAGAGCGCCAAAATCGACTAGCTAGCTTGGCTGAAATGATGGATCGCGCTGATGTTGCTGTTTCAGAAAAATTTCGCCGAGTATTAGAAGCCTATCAAGTCGAAGTTGATTACGGGCGTACTATCGAATCTTACACTGGTGTTGCCAAGGTTGATGGTAATGACCAGGAAGTTAATTTTTTACGAATTGGTCGTGTTGCACTCATTTATCAGACTCGCGATCAAAATCGCATGGGAATTTGGAATATTCAAAAGCAGCAGTGGGAAGAGCTAGATGGCGAATACCGAACACAAGTGACTAAAGGTATTCGAATGGCGAAAAAGCAAATGGCGCCAGATATGATCATTGCCCCGATTTCAGCCGCGCAATAACAGGAATAATATCATGAAGTTTAAAAATCTTATTCGTACCTTGACTGCGATTTCAATGACGTTGAGTACCAGTCTTTTTGCTGCTGAAAATGCCGTTAACCTTGATGCATTGTTAAAAAAGCTCGAGCAAGGTCAATATCAACAGTCGCAACAAAATAAGCAGCGTGAGAAAACATTCATACAGCAACGATCTGAGCGTGACCGCTTATTAAACGAAGCAGTTAATAAACGAGAAGAGCAAGTTAAACGTTCTGAAACGCTAGAAACTAATTTTGAAGAAAATGAAATTAAAATTGCCAATTTAAATGAAGCTCTGAATAAACGATTAGGGTCACTTAAAGAACTATTTGGTGTTTTACAGCAGGTTTCAGGTGATACTAAAAGTAAGTTCTCAACTTCGATTATTTCTGCCGAATATCCAGACAGAGGTGAGTTTTTATCAAGCCTGGCAGAAAAAATGGGATCTTCATCTGAACTGGCTTCTATTGAAGAAATAGAACGTGTTTGGTTTGAATTACAACGCGAAATGACCGAGTCTGGCAAAATCAGTCGATTTGAAAAAGAAATTACTTTGGCTGACGGGCAGAAAGAAAAACGCTCAATTGTTCGAGTGGGTAGCTTTAACCTGATAGACGATGGCCAGTATCTGGAATGGATTGATGAAACGCAAACGGTTGCCCAGTTAACTCGCCAACCGACTGATCGTTTTCAAAGTACCGCAGCCGATCTTTATCAGTTAAAGGACGGTTACACGGGATTTGCGCTTGATCCGACGGGTGGCAGTATTTTGGGATTATTAATTCAAGCACCGAATACACAGGAATATATTGAACAAGGTGGAGTTGTTGGTTATGTCATTTTAGCTCTCGGTTTAATTGCGTTATTAATTGCAGCGGAAAGATATATTGTTCTGTTTTTAACCGAGCAAAAGGTAAAACGTCAACTTAAAAGTAATGAGTTGAAAGACAATAACCCGCTGGGACGCGTTCTTAAGGTGAAAGAAAAGTATGCCAATGTTGCGTCGGATACCCTCGAGTTGAAACTCAGTGAAGCTATTCTAAAAGAAATACCTCGGTTAACTCGCAGCATTACTTTTATAAAAATTATTTCGGTGGTTGCTCCTTTACTTGGACTATTAGGAACGGTAACTGGAATGATTAACACCTTTCAGGCAATAACACTATTTGGAACCGGTGATCCAAAATTAATGGCCGGTGGTATTTCTACGGCATTAGTAACGACTGTATTAGGTTTGGTAGTCGCAATACCGACTGTTTTATTGTTTACCTGGTTAAATACACGCAGCAAAAATATTCTGCACATTTTGCAAGAGCAAAGTGCTGGCATTATTGCAGAGCGAGCTGAGCAAGGACAATAAACGTGTCTGGTATTACTGAATTTTTTGATGTCATTCGTGAGTTCCTGGATACGGGCGGTCAGGTGCTCAACTACATTGGTATTTTAATTTTTTTAATGTGGGTGCTGATTTTAGAGCGAATTTTTTATCTGTTTTTTGTGTATAAAGGCGAACGCAAAAATATTATTCAGCAATGGAAAAGTCGCTCAGAAAGAAACTCATGGAATGCTGAACAAATTCGTGAGGCAATGATTTCCCGCATGAAAATGCAATTGAATCGCTCACTACCAACCATTCAAGCATTTGTTGCCTTGTGTCCTCTATTGGGATTACTGGGAACCGTGACTGGAATGATTGTGGTATTTGATGTGATGGCGATTTCTGGTAGTGGTAATGCCCGTTCTATGGCATCTGGGGTTTCTAAAGCAACCATTCCAACAATGGCTGGAATGGTGGGCGCGCTATCGGGCGTTTTTGCTTCAACCTGGTTAAAACGAACCGCTAAAAAAGAAGTTGAACTGTTAGAAGATAAACTTACCCTAGATCACTGATTCGGATAAGTTATCTTTTTTAAATTATTGTTTTTATTATCGAGAAGTAAAGTAAGAGGTATGTGTCATGCGTGCACCACTTTCGAGAATTTTGGAAGAAGATGACGATTCAGAAATTAATATGACACCAATGCTAGATGTTGTATTTATTATGCTGATTTTCTTCATTGTTACTGCATCTTTTGTAAAAGAAGCAGGTATAGACGTTAATCGTCCTGAAGCGGCTACTGCGGTAAAAAAAGAAAGAGCCAACATTCTAGTCGCAATTAGTGATAAGGGCGAAATCTGGATAAATAAAAGACGAGTTGATGTACGTGCGGTGCAGGCAAATATTGAACGTTTAAAAGCAGAAAACCCACAAGGTACGGTAGTTATTCAAGCTGATCAGAAAGCGACTACTGATGTATTAATTAAAGTGATGGATTCTGCGCGCGCTGCTGGCGTATTTGATGTTTCAATTGCGGCACAAGAGATCTGATATGGCTCGGTTTCTTAATGCCTCTATTTTTGCATTTTTAATTACCGCAGCATTATTCTGGGGAATGCAATCGCTGATTACTGGTAGTAAAAGTGTGCTGACAGATCCGGTTAAAGGAAAAGTTTTAGATTTTGTGCGTTTAAAACCTGATGAGACGGTACAGAAGAAACAGCGAAAACCTAAAAAACCACCTAAGCCTGAAGAACCACCGCCCGATATAAACCAGCCACCAGCGCAAATGAATAATTTGGCAAATACACAAAATACTATTGGGTTTTCTGCCGACCTTGATGTGGACACAGGTTTAGAAGGTGGGTTAGCGTTAGGTTCTGGCGATGGTGAATATTTGCCTATTGTTAAAGTCGCTCCAATATATCCGCGCCGAGCATTATCGCGCGGGATAGAAGGCTATGTAATAGTAGAATTTACTGTGACTAAACAAGGTTCGGTGAGAGATCCGGTTGTTGTCGAAGCTGAGCCAGAAGGTATTTTTAACCAAGCCGCTGTCGAAGCGGCCAAAAAGTTTAAGTACAAACCGCGCGTTATTGATGGTGTTGCCAGTGAAGTGGCAGGTGTACAAAATAAAATTACCTTTAAACTCGATCAATAAACTTGTTTGAGAGATATTAAAGTTGTTCTTGAGTAGGAGACAAATGATGAAAAACAGTTTTCAATGGCTAACTAAAATTGTGATTGCAATTTTTCTTTTTCAGCCGGCTATTGTTTTAAAAGTTGACTCCCTTGATATTGGATTTACTGCTAAGGCTGCTGAGTCGACTAAAAAGAAAACGCGTCGCACGCCTGCAATGCGTGAAAAAATTTATAGCCAGTTAGCCCGAGCACAAAAACTGGCCGACGAAAAAAATGTGGCAGAAGGGCTCGAAATATTAGAGTCACTCAATAAGCGCGCCGATCAACTTAATTCTTATGAGCAGGCGATGGTTTGGAATGCTCTAGGATTTATTTACTATAGTAATGACAAAATTAATCAAGCCGTTGCTGCATTCGAGCAGGTGGTTAAGCAAGAAAATATTCCTGAATCACTGGAGCTATCAACACTGTTCAGTTTAGCTCAGCTTTCAATGCAGGCTGAAAAATATGAGCAATCATTAACCTACTTATCAAAATGGGAAGCACTTAAAGAAGGAGAGGCAATCGACAAGGGCTTGGTATTAAAAGCCAATGCTTACTACGCCTTAAAAGATTATGCTGCGGCTGAGAAAGCCATTTCAAGTGCTATCAGTAAAGTTGAAGCCGAGGGTAAAGTTGCTAAAGAAAACTGGTTAGTGTTAAAGCGCGCTTTACATTACGAATTGAAACAGCCACGACAAGTGACGCAAGTTTCTGAAAAACTGGTACGTCACTATTCTAAACCCAAATACTGGATTGAACTTTCAAATATGTACGGCGAAGTTGGTGAAGCAACTAAGCAACTAGCCGTACTAGAAGCAGCCTATCAGCAAGGTTTTGTCACCAATAAATCAGATATTCGCTCATTGGCACAACAATATTTCTTTTCGGGTGCACCATATAAAGCAGCAAAATTAATGAGTGAACAGTTGGCAAAAGGCAATATTGAAGGGGATATCAAAACTCTACAATTTTTAGCACAAGCCTGGTCTGCTGCCAAAGAAGGTGATAAAGCTATACCGGTATTACTCGATGCCGCCAAGCAAAGCAGTGATGGAAATATCGATGCACAATTAGCGGAAGTGTTGGTTAACCAGTCGAAATATGAGCAAGCTATTGAAGTGGCTAATCGCGCAAAGGAAAAAGGAGAGCTGAAAAATCCTGGACATGTGGATGTTGCGCTAGGGATGGCACACTATAATTTGAAAAATTACAATCAGGCGATTGATCATTTTAAACTGGCAGCAAAAGATGACAAAGTGAACAAAATGGCTCAAAAATGGCTACAGTTTGTTACCAGCGAAAAGCTCAACCAAGAGCGTCTGAAACAGTCTGTTGCGGCAATCGGTTACTAGTCGGTTAGTCAGTTGATTGAGTAACGGATAGTTATTAATCAGTTTATTCATATTTTATATTAATCTGTATCAATCGCTGCCGGATCTTATTATGCTATAGTAAAACTATTTACTAGATGGTTATTTATATTACAAAATGACCATCTAGCAGGCATACCCTTGGTCGCCAGTAGATGTTTTGGACGATTATCGAGCATTGCAAAATATCTTGGCACCTGCCACTCATTTTTTCGTTGATTTATGGGATATCCCAAAGTTTGTGTTTTCCGTAATGACGATTCAATAATTGCAAACTAATATGTTGAAAATCAATATGTTGGATAAAGGTTATGGGCAATAATTTGATAAAGCAAGAAAAGCAGTTTACGCAGGAGTTGGTTAGTGTTCCTACCTTTGACTATAACTGTTTCATAAACCGCGAAGTTAGTCAGCTTCAGTTTAATGTCAGGGTGCTCGAGCAATCTCTAGATACCAGACATCCCCTTTTAGAAAGACTTAAGTTCTTGCTTATCTTTAGTCGTAATCTTGATGAGTTTTTCGAAGTTCGAGTGGCTAAATTAAAATTACAAGTATTGCTGGGGCGGGAGATGTTTGGGCCTGATGGCTTATCATCTAAAAGTACCCTTAAGCGCTTAAATGAGCTGTGCCATATTTACGCCAAGAGACAGTATGAAATACTCAATGATATTTTGTTGCCAGAATTGGAAAGTGAAGGAATCTATTTCTTACGTCGCGAAAATTGGACAGATGAACATCGTGAGTGGGTTAAGCGGTACTTTGAAAGTGAAGTTGCTCCTGTAATTAGTCCAATAGCGCTCGATCCGGCACATCCGTTTCCCAAGTTGGTTAATAAAAGTTTAAACTTCATTGTTACACTGAAAGGCAAAGATGCATTTGGACGCGAAAGTCGTTTGGCCATTGTTCCTGCACCGCGCTCTTTGCCCCGCCTCATTAAATTACCGAAAGAGTCCGATAGTGATAGAGATGAGTTTATATTTCTTTCAGCGGTTATTCATGAAAATATCGATAGCTTTTTTCATGGTATGAAAGCAACCGGCTGTTACCAGTTTCGGGTGACTCGAAATTCAGACTTAAATGTCAATGAAGAAGAAATTCAGGATATTGCTGCAGAAGTTAAAGGTAAGCTGTTTAATCGGAGATTTGGTCATGCCGTGCGCCTTGAAGTTGTGAGTAATTGCCCTGATCAAATAAAGCAATTTTTGCTAGATGAGTTTGATTTAACTGAATTTGATCTGTACGAAACTGAAGGCCCGGTAAACTTGCAACGTATTTTTTCGCTGTTTGATATGCTTGATAAACCCGCACTTGAATATCCAGAGTTTTCTCCTGAAATTCCTGATCAGTTAGCCGCGGGAAGAAATTACTTCGATGCCATACACCATAAAGATTACTTATTACTTCATCCATACTGTTCGTTTAAACCGGTATTAGAGCTATTGCGCCAGGCGGCATCTGACCCCTCCGTAATGTCAATTAAGCAAACGCTATATCGCGCAGGATATCACTCCGAGGTGGTCGATATTTTGGTTGAGGCTGCGCGTAAAGGTAAAGAGGTCACTGTTGTTGTTGAATTAAAAGCGCGTTTTGATGAACAAGAAAATCTGGCATTGGCTAGCCGTTTGCAAGAAGCTGGCGCCGTTGTTTGTTATGGTGTTGTAGGTTATAAAACCCATGCCAAAATGATGTTGATACTGCGTAAGGAATCTGGCAAATATTATCGCTATGTGCATTTAGGTACGGGGAATTATCACGTCAAAAATGCTAAGGTATATACTGATTACAGCTTATTCACCAGTAACGAAGAGTTGTGCGAAGATGTGCATAAAATTTTTCAACAGCTAACGGGAATGGGCAAAACATTGCCAATGAAGTCGCTTTACAATGCGCCATTTACGCTGAGAAATAGCATTATCGAGTTAATTGATAATGAAATCGCGGCCAGTAACAAAGGTAAGTCGGCTTATATTATTATAAAAGTTAACAGTCTTTGTGATAAAGGTATTATTACTAAACTCTACGAAGCTTCACAAGTCGGTGTAAAAATTGATCTGATTGTTCGTGGTATATGTGCATTACGACCACAAATGCCTGGTGTCTCTGAAAATATTCGCGTTAAATCAATTATTGGTCGTTTTTTAGAACATAATCGTGCTTATTATTTCAAGAATGCAGAACATCAGGTGTATTGCTCCAGTGCTGATTTAATGGAGCGTAATCTATCACGCCGTATTGAAATTTGTTTTCCTATTCTCGATAATAAATTACAACAAAGAGTCATTAATGATTTAAAATTATTTTTAAATGACGAAGGACAGTCTTGGATGTTGGATGTTGATGGTGAATATACCTTGATTAATGATAAACCTAATCAAGAGTTGGTTCAGCAAATATTGCTAGATCGACATTGTGAGTCTGCTGTTAGCGAGTAATCGATTTTTTTAATTTAAAATTATATTATTTCCGCTCTTATTTTTTGCAGCTAATACTTCATAAAGTGTTAGCTGCATGTCTAATCAATTTGTTACTTAAATATAAAATAACACTCTCTACAATGGTCTAATAGCTTTATAGCTTATGTAGCCATTTAAATATAATTTGAGCTTAAATTGATTTCGACTTATTTAATTTGGAATTACATTATTATTCTAAGATGACGAATTGGGCTGTTACTCCAAGAAGGAAATGTATTGTAGTTATAGTCTGCTGAGTCAATATAAATTGATAGACGCTTACCAGCCAATTGTGCTGCTAAAGCCAGTGAAATATTAGATTTACCTACTGTAGCGTTAGCAATGACAAAAATTTCGCTGTAGGTGTCCTATCTAGCTGACCATAAATGTATACATTATCTGTCTTATTGCCGTTTGTCATGACCTCAAAGTTGCCACTTGAAAAATCACACCAACCCTCAGCAAAAGTATTGAAAGATAAAAGTATTGAAAGATAAAAGTAAAGATAAAAAAACAAAGTATTTTTTTGAAATTTAATTTTAGCTTTCCTTGTCTTTAAATATGAAGAGCAGAACTGTAATTTCCCCCGCATTCTAACCTTTAATAACTTGGATAATATAATTAATTTTATTATTGATATAACGCTTTTTAATATTGCTTTTTAAGGTTGCTTTTTAAGGTTGCTTTTTAAGGTTGCTTGACAATTTTGCAAAGGGAAAATTTTAATTTTAGCATAATGTAAATATGGCGAATATTAATGACAACATATTGTAATGCTTTGTCGATATCTTGTAAAATAATTAGACTCAGCTGCTTAGTACACAGCTATTTTTTCTCAGGAGATTATATGCTAATAGGAAGTAAGTTTAACATACGCCATGTTATCGAAAAGGATCTAGATTCACTGACTTCATTAATGAATGATTTAGTGATTAGAGGTGAGTTTCTTCCGAGCTTAATGATTTCCCCACAAAAATTACGTCAGCAATATAATCAAAATGGACTATCTGGTGAAGATTTTGAAAGACTGCTGATTGTTGATCTGGATGATAATATCATTGGTACCATCTGGCATTTTAAATCTGTGCCCTATTTTAATGCCAGGGAAATAGGCTTTACTTTGTTTGACTCACAACAACGACGTAAAGGAATAATGAGTGAAGCTGTTTCACTTTTGTCTAACTACTTATTTAACGGCTTATCTATTAATCGACTAGAAATTCGCATGGATACCCGCAATATTGCATCTGAAAAAGTTGCAATAAAATGCGGTTATGAAAAAGAAGGTGTTTCTTGTGGTGCTAATTTTGTTAATGGTCAAAATGTTGATATGAATTTATATGCTTTGCTACGAGAAGCCTGGCAAAGGAATGTATTAACAGCGTTATCCAAAATTTGAGGAACTATAGGATGTATCATAAGTTAAAAAATATTTGTTACTGCGTTTTATTCTTAGTATGTGCTTTACACTTAGGTTCTGCACATGCTGCATCAGGTTCAAGTATCGGTAAAATAACAACTGTTTTATGGTATGAAGGGCATGTTGGCGTACTTATTCGACAAGAAAATATGTCTGACTTAGGTGGGTGCGGAAGATCAGATTATTATATGCTCGATGATCAACATCCATATTTTAAAGAAATTTATTCATTAATATTATCTGCACACATTGCAAGCCAGCCGCTAGAGCTGTCAGTTGCTGACTGTGTTCAAGGTATTTCAAGAATTAAACATGTTAGAAGTAATAAATAATTAACTAATATGATAGTAGAAAAAATATGTATAATATTATTAGCTGCAATTAGTAATATCAGCATTTAATTTGAATATTAATTACTCGAAGGAAATATATGCCAGTCGGTGAAGTTGCGGGAGAGTTGCTTAGCGGATTATTTAGGCTCATTGGTCGCTTTTTCGTAGAGATAATATTTGAAATATTAACTAAGAGTACTGGATATGCTATTTGTCAAATATTTTCCAAGCGAGTGGATCCCGATGGTGTATTGGTTGTTGTCGTTGGTTTAAGCTTTCTTAGTTTGATTGGGCTTTTGATTTTCTTTATTTATGAATTTTTACAACTCCAAATGGTGATTGATAGTTGTTTGGACTCTGGCGGTGAATTCAATTATGAATTCGAAACCTGTGAACAAAAAAAGAAAGATTAACAATCTGTTTAAAAAAGCGAGAGCGAAAATGTCAGAGCTTAAAAGCACTAATTTTAAAATTGTTAGGTAAATATTTTGCAAGAACTAAAACAACTTGTATCGGTTCTTATATTATTCGCTGTTATTTGGAATTTTTTTAACACACTTAAAATGAGGAAGAAACTAACTCGGTATTCAAAAATAGACCTGGATAGTATTCCTTTTCAGTTTCAAAATGAAATCGCTCGACATATTGAAGATGGTTATAGTCTGGTTGAAGTGGAAAAGAATAAAATAAAACTAATTAAGAAAAAACGGTATTTATTTCCATTTCTGATTTTTTTACTGATGCCAAATTCAATAAACATCATTTTTAATTCATCTTTTTTATGTAGTATATATGGTATAGAACTTAAGCTGGTTGGGGATAAAGTTGAAATCTCTACTTTCTAGAGCATTTAAGTTAGTATCAATAATTTATAGAGGAGTAATTTAGAAGACCAATTTTATTCCATGCGACAGGAATAGATCCAACTCCTAAAAAGATTCCTTTGAAGAGGTAATGTGATGGCCCAGTTAAGCAAATCTGAAGAGCAAGAAGTGAAGCTTTATTTAAAAATTCTCGGAGAAATTTGAGACTTCTACCTTCACAATATTGAGCAGTCAGGACGCAGTCTTGTTCATTATTTTGATAAAAGTGGTACGTCTTGGGCCTTAATGGAAGATGATGAAGAGTTTTTACAGTTATGCTTAATTTATTTGAAAAGCAAAGATATTCCAGAGTTTGATGAGGTCAAAAAGATGAAGGCATTTGAGGAAGAGAGAAAAGCACTAGCTAACAAGTAGTTCCAAAAAAGTTGATTACTTCACCTAGAACCATTAAAACAAATGCTCTAACCGAATTAGAAGCGCTAATTTGTACTCATGATAAGAGAGTTATCGGCGAAAATATCGCTTTTATAATTACTAGAATGGATGCGCATAGCAACTAGTTCAGCGCGGCAAAAGTTTAAAAAACGAATTCTGACAGCTATTATTTTTTTAACGTCTCTGTCTGAGTGGTAGAAGCATTGAATACTGATTTAAATTTTTATGTGACTAAATTTCAGCTGGATTTCACTCATTGATTAAAATATCAAAAGATGTTGCAGAAGCGGTTAACAAGGTCATGAATGCTTGATAGGTTGACTCTTTAATCAAGCACTCAGTTTGAAAATACCAATGAATATTATCAGCCGCTGAAATTAAAATTCATAGCGTATACCAACAACCGTGCGCTCACTATCATCTTCCTTTTCATAGTCGGCATAAATACCAACGCCGCTGGCAACAATATAATGCAGTCCAAGCAACGCATAATCGACCCGGTAATCACCAAAGTCTTCATCCACTTCACCGGTACTCAATCGTTTATAAGTTAATTCAACTTCCAGATTATCAATAATTTGACTTTTGATACCTACACTAAATTGATAACCTTGCTCGTCAAACTGGCCTGATTCAGGGCGTGAAAATACCACGGCAACGGCATCTGCTTGGGCAAATAAAACGGTATTCGAAAAAATTTTTTCATGATAACCAATGCCAATGGTTTTGGTTTCCATATCAAGATCGAGATCTTTATCACTGGTAATAACCGCTTTACCAACAATGTAAAAGTTATCAGGTAATTCATAGCTACCAGTTAATTCAAATCCGGTAAAATCTCCGACGACTAAATCATGTTCGAGTTCGGTTGCTCCTGCCTCGAAATAACTAAACGAAGGTCTTTCTGCCAGTGCCAAGTTTGACATAGCTAGCAGTGTTGTTGTGAAAAATATCTTTTTTATCATTTTACTTCCCCTGCCCAATACTTGCGGTTTATTTTGTCAGTGATGGTTTGAAGGCTGATGATTGGTTTGCACTTCGTGCACCAACCACGCCTAAAAGCATCAATAATATTAAAATATAACTGACTGAACCACTGCCTTTTGGCTGATCTTTAATGGTAATTGTTATTTCGCTGTTGTCAGTGAGCAATACTTCTTGCTCCGGACTATCACTGAATAATTTAATAGTAAAACTTTTATTTTGATGGACGGTTAACAGCGGTACTTTAATTGTTTTAGGCTCAGTATCGAAATCGGCCCAGTTTAGTTGGCCTTCAACTGCGGTGTAATCCGTACCCGCTTTGGCGGTGCCGTCAACCGTTTTATAGTTAATGCTGATGGCCGAATCTGAACCATCAACTCGATTAATGGTAAAAGAGGCTTCCTGCTCTTCAGTTGCTTCTGCTGTTGCTACTTCAAATTTCACTTTGCCTTTTTGCGGCTCAATAACATTGAGCGTAATCAAGGTTGTTGAATTACCATAAGGCGTATTGGTGATAGTGTTAAGTTGTGCTTTATATGTACCAAGTTCTAACTCAGTTGTATTAAAAGCAAGGTCAATGGACTTCTCGGCTGAGGCATCAATCGCTTCACTATATCCATTAGATAAGATTAACCACGGCACACCAGCCCAGGCACAAATACCGACTTCGCCAGAACTGACACCAACAACAACACCTAATTCTCGACTGGGGAACCATAAAGTCCCATTACAATCAATCGCAATGCCGCCCTGTTTAAGGTCGCCGAGTGAATCATCGGGCACTTTATCGCCATCCAGGTCAATATCTTTGGGCATATCGAAGCTGGTAATTGGTGTCAGTTCGTCGGTGTTGGTATCTAGTACCACCACATCTTTTGATGGCTCTTCATCATTAAGCAACACAAACAGACTGCCAGTCATCGGGTTAATTGCCAAACCACCAACTTTTAGCTGCACATTGACTGAACGCAGTATTGTGCCATCGGCTGTGAACTGATGAATAACGCTGTCGTTCCAAGAACCGGCGTAATAAGTATCAGAAACCGGGTCATAGGCCAGTCCTCGTTGAGAAGTACCGAACTCGGGACAAATCTTGTTGCCGGTTACACTGAATGATTCAGGGTTTAATTCGTGAATACAGTTTTCGCGACCCACTTCTACCTGCCACAGTTTGCCGGTACGATTGTTAAAGGTCATGTCAGCCGCAAAATCGCCTGATATGCTGGTGGTATCAATAGTGTTTTGTGTTGCCACACCGTCTGAATTAAATTGATGGGCAATATCTTTCGCTGCGCCACCCGCTTTAACATCACCAATCCAAAAATTGCCGTTGCTCTGATTAATGGCAATACCATAGGGATAAGTCAGTTGAATATCGAAGTGACGGATATAATCAACTGCTGATGTTGCAATGTTTAAACTGTTAAAGTCAGCAGAATAGCGGATTTTTTTAGTGGTTAATTGCTTGAGCGCTTTAGGGCCAAAATGTCTGGTTGATGGATGATATGGTCCATGAATTTCGCTTGGCATTTTCTTGTTGGTTGGTACTGCCGTTACCAGATATTCAACATTCGTCGCAACATTACCCACATTTTTAATAGTTAAGCTATCTTCGCGGATCGTATCCAGCGGCACTTCAAACGCCGATGGTGCACTAGCGATTTCAATTTTACCGGCATCCAGCGCAACAGGTGAAGCTAATGAAATTTGATTTGCTGCAACTTGTTTGACTACATATTGGGCAAAAGTAAAATTCACATTTTGACTGGCGCCATTTTCTAAAAATAGTCTGAAATAACCATCACCAACACTGTCATCGTCTTGCGTTGCACGCGAGATTGTTTTTGATTGTCCATTCGTAATTAGCACATCATTTAGTGCTTCTCCGGTGTTGGCATCAATCACATTGCCTTGTACAAAGCTGCCAGTTGCTGGATTACATTGGCTGCCGGTAATTTTGACATTATCGACCAACGCCCACCAGTTCCAGTTAGCTCTATAATAGTGCCAACGGAGCTGAAAGCTTGACGCGCCACTTAT
This sequence comes from Aliikangiella maris, assembly GCF_040719265.1. NCBI lineage: Bacteria > Pseudomonadati > Pseudomonadota > Gammaproteobacteria > Oceanospirillales > Pleioneaceae > Aliikangiella > Aliikangiella maris. Next base: position 186,931 of record NZ_JBFDAH010000008.1, read on the forward strand.
TGAGGGGGCTAAATCCAGCGTGACATGTTCAGGTAAACCATCCCCTTTAATTTTTAGCAGGTTAACCCAGTTGCCACCATCGACTTTAATATCAAAATCAAATTCATCACCAAGTGCACGATAGAGTGTATCGAATTCTATTTGGGTACTTGGCATACTGGCAACAGAAATCACCGGACTGATTAATGATGTATCTGTATTAACATCTTGTCCTGCCAGATCGCTATCGGCAATGGCTGCATGTCCGCTGGTACCAATCAGATTGCCACGCGTATTGGCGGTACTTTGCCAGATTGAACCTGATCCTGCTTTATCTTCAACAGTCCAGTCGAGGGGGGGGACGCCGGCTTCAAAGCCTTCGATTAGTCCGCTGACTTTATAACCGGCGGCAATGCATGATTCGAAAATTGTTAATGCAAAATTAGCCGTTTGTGTGGTGACGGGATCAATATCCCGTGACTCATCCTGATAACCTTGGGTATGAACTTTAGTATGCATTTTTAGCAGGTTACCGCCATATAAATTAATCTCATACTGGCCGGTAATCGGGTCGGTAAAGGTAGAAACTGAACCGCCAGGAATGTCTACAATGATTTCGCTGTATAACGGCGTATTTAAACCAGAACCATCTCTTACGGTGCCACTGACCTTTATAGGGGTTGCAGGCGTTAATTGAATGTCTCGGTTTAGTACATCGTCTTCGGCAATATCAATTGATGCAATTTGGCCATTGACCCAGCCGTATTTATAAAACTTAACCGGATAGCCTGTATCAACGGGTAAGACTAATCGGTATTCACCATCTTCATTGGAGTAAACGCGGAAGTTACCACTTGAAACTTCGACGCCAGGAATTGGCTCGTTGGTTTCGCTGTTAGTAATTACACCCGTAATACGACCCGATGGACCAGCAACACAGTCATCAAAACGAAAGCTGCCAATATAGGTTGACCAGGAACTGGTGTTATTGTTGGTCGCTTTATAATATTCAGTGGTATACCACATGGTACAATCATCTACCGGATCGACGCTTAAGCTGGAATAGTCACCCCAGCGTTCGCTGCCTGATTGTGCGCCTTCTCCTTCTTTTAATGAGTCTTCAGGCACGGATAACACGTTAGCGGTGTCTGTCGCATAACGACCTGAAAAACGAATAGAAGGGTTTAAGTTAGGCCCCGATACACTATAGGCAACACCAATATTGCCAACGGCATCCATGGCCGCACTTCCCATCCAGCGTGAATTACCATCATTCAGGTTATAGGTACCTTGATTGGCGATCGACACATCTTCACTGGTTGCATCAATATTCATTTCATACCAGCGAACTCCGGCAATCGTATTACTGCTGGATGAACCTACAACCGTGTGATTACCCACTAGCTTATGCTGTTCGCCATAAAGGTTACGATAAGCCAGTCTAAACATCATGCGTTGGCCAATGGCGTCGAGCCGCTGTGAATTAGGCTGTCTGATACAGTTTCGATTAAATTCACAAACCCCGCCATTGTAAGGCGCAACATTGAGGGTTTGTTGGAGCTTGAACACCGAACGCTCGGGGTCAGCCCAGTTAGCATCAAAAGTCCAAACATCGATAGTGTTGGCGTCACCACCAGCAGAAACAAAATATTGCGGCATGGTGTCCGGCGGTAGATAAAGCCCATCTATATCCGCTGGCATGGGGGTAAAGGCATCGGGTGTTTGATTTTCTAAATCAAACTTGATTTGACGAGCTGTTTCACCCAGTAGCATTTTATCGCGTTCATAAACGACGACGGCGGCGCCGGTGTATTTATCACCTGTAAATTGATTTATCCCTGCATAATAGCCATCGTGCCATACGCCATAGTGAGGATAATCATTAAATTTGGTGGTGCTCCACAAAAAGTCGTATAAATAATATGCGCCGGTTGGATCGGGAGTTTGCGAAATGGCAATACACTGGTGGTTATCGGTAAACGATTCGTTAAAGGCAAACTGACTGATTAACCAGCGATCGGCTTGACTATCATAAAGTACAATAGGATCGCCCTGATTGTTGGTTTCACAGATGCCACCAAACCCTTCCCAGATACTGTTAATCGCAACAGGTGCTAGCAACTGATTACCTGATTTGTCCCAAATGGCGATGGCGGTATTGACCATTTGGACAATATGATTGGGGCCAACATCGGCATTGGTATCGGGAGGCACCGAACCTTGGACGTTATCCATACCGTTAAATCCAACCCCAACGACCGGAGTAAATTTACCGGGCTGCATGGGATAGGCTTTAGATTGCAGTACGCTATCTTGCTTGAATTTTTTATTTTGCTGAATATGTCGAGCGGCAAAAGGGTGGTTTTTATTAGGCACCTCACGAATAAAATCCCGGCCAGGTACTTTTTCACCTGATTGCTGCATCTTGTTAATACGTGCCTTGGTAAGTTTGGGTAAAGGATTGCTGATTTGTGAAACTGGGCGGCTTAATCGAGGTTTGGCGGTAGTAATTTTAGCATCATTGAGTACCAAAGGTGGCTGCGATTGTGCATTGTCTTCCGTTGCCTGGGTTGTAAAGCCCGTTATTGCTAATAAGCCAGTGAGGCAGATTAAGTTGAATAATTTAAACTTTATTTTCATTTCACCAAAATACATAATTTTCTTCATGCCAAACGACCTTAATATTATCTGCTCGGCTTGTGCTGTTGCTCTACAACCCAAGTCTTATTAATTGTTAGTGTTATTATTATTGGTTTAAATGCGCTTTGACCCACGAGTTTAACACTGCAAAGGGGATAAAAGAGCGGCAAAATTCACGATCTTTAAACTCGACTAGTACTTTTGTTAAGAACTTGGAATTATATCAAAAATATCTATCACTCGGGATTCTTAAATAACCACTGACTGACACTACTGATACCAAATATCAGGCCCCAAAATAAACTACTGACCAAAAAGAATACTAACGGATGACTAATCGTAATTGGGGTTAAATAAGAGGCACCCCAATAAGTGAGTGGACCAGTGATAGCACCTAACATCAACGCAAGTGCTAACTTACTTTCTAGCCAAGTAAAACAGCGCTCAAATGTGATTGCAAACCAGCACCATAAAATAACAAGCCAGTCGGGTATTGGCAAACTAAGCAGATGTTGGCCCGATGAGTTCGGCGTCTCAGCTAATAATGACACTTCGGATAAATCAAACCGGATAATGGCTAATTGGGTTAATAAAGAATCAAATAGAATCCCAAGGGTAATTAGCGATATCTGTGAGACGAATCGGGTAGCTGTTAAATAACCGGCGCGATAGTCAGTACTTAGCAGCAATATCATGAGTAAGGCACCCAGCCAAAACCATTGGCTGTGGCTACCCAGAATAATCAGCCACCAGCCGCCTTGAAAGATCAACATGGCGAGCCAAAGTGGTGGGTGCTGAACCAATCCTGGGGCTGTTAAAAGTTTCAAAGACATGAGCCTGCTTAAGTCGCTTTAATTGATCAGTTGATATCATTGACTTGAGCAATTAAATTGCCCTGATGACTATAGATTTGACTATAGATTTGACTTTACACCTGACTCAAGCGGTGGTCTTGCCAAAGGTTTAACTGCATGTAATTGCACATTACTGATAACACGTTCTCTGAATCCCCCCTCACAGTAACACAAGTAAAATTCCCATAGTCGAATGAAAGAATCATCGAATCCCAGCGCTTTGACCTGAGCGATATTCTCAAAAAACTGCTCACGCCATTTTTGCAGTGTTAACGCATAACTTAAACCAATATCGAAGAGTTGGTGGACTCGCATATCGGTAACACTCTGAATACATTGATTCATAACCTGAACTGAAGGAATGCAACTGCCGGGAAAAACATAGCGTTTAATATAGTCAATTGTGTCTTTGGAACGATCGAACTTTTGATCCAAAATGGTGATCGCCTGAATTAACATTTGGCCATCAGGCTTGAGTAGTTGATTACATTTTTCAAAAAAAGTCGCAAAATAATGATGACCAACGGCTTCAATCATTTCTATTGAAACCAGTTTGTCGAACTGGCCAGTTAGTTCTCGATAATCTTGTTTGAGTAAAGTGATTTTATCGGTCAGTCCGTGCGATTGGATTAGCGCCCGGGTATATTGATACTGTTCTTCAGAGATAGTTGTAGTTGTTACCTTGCAACCATAGTTTTTAGCTGCAAAAACAGCAAAACCTCCCCAGCCTGTACCAATTTCTACAATATGGTCGGCGGCACTCAGATTTAATTGTTGAGCAATGCGCTGTAATTTATTGTGTGAGGCCTGTGCCATTGTTTCATCTGGGTGAGTGAAAATACCAGATGAATACATCATGCTGGGATCTAAAAACAATTTAAAAAAGTCATTACCTAAATCATAATGGGCAACAATATTTTTTTTGCTACCGCTTAAGGTATTTTTGTTAAGCCAATGAAACAGGCGCTTTAAAGGCGCACTCAAATGAGCCAGTCCGCCATCTACATTGTCAATAACTGATTGATTCAGGGCAAATAGTTGAATGAGACGGGTAAGATTTTTTGAACGCCAAAAGCCATTAATATAAGCTTCTCCTGCGCCAAGGCTACCGCCAAATGCAATAAATTGGTAAAACTGTGGATCGCAGATTTCTAAGTCAGCTTTAATGATTTCATCTTTATTGGCTGGTTGGTCTACAACATTATTGTTACGATGTTGTTTGCCGATAAAAAAGTGAGTTTCATCTCCATCAGTCAGTGTCAGTTGTCCAAACTCAATATGGCGCAACTTTTTTAGTATTTGTTGCTTTAGCTGGCGAGAAACAAAATCGCTGTTAATTGCCGGCTTTTTGGCCAGCTGGGACACATAATTTTTAATAGAGACAACAGAGTTCATAATCGTTCCTTAGTGGGAAATTTTTTTAGGCGATTTGTTTTCATAAAATGGTGTTTTCTTGAGCCACAATTTTAGTGCTTGCCAATAAATGCCTGTAATAACTTTTACGGTCATTGGTGGAAAATGGAGCAGTATCTTTGCCATATTTTTTTGTGTCATTGGTTGCTGTTTTAAAGCAAGTGTTGCATCAAAGACTTTTTTATCATCACTAAAGTTTTGCATGACAACCGACAAACGTTCAGCCGGTTGAGAAAAACGCCATTCATATCGAATATCCATAGGCATAAATGGCGATACATGAAAAGTTTTATGAAACTGCTCATTTAAAAAACGTACATTACGTTGCATTAGTGAACCGTCTCGATTATCCATGACATAACGATAGCGCTCATTCCAGGGAGTGTTATTAACCTCAGAAATAATAAAGTCAACCTTGTCTGGTTCGTGTTGATTAAAACAGTAATAAAACGTTACCGGATTAAAACAATAACCCCAGTAGCGTAAATGCGTAAGCATTCTGATTGAACCGTTGAAATCAATCGCATATCGCTCGCGAATTTCGTTGGTAATGGCATCGCGAATTGAACCTTGGTGATGAAAGTAATCTGCGGTTTTAAATTGACCCAGGTTAAACTTGTCTTTTGACCAAAACCAAAAGGGTTTAAATAAGTTGTCTAACTCATCGATATCAATATACAGCATGAAAATTTTATACTGAAATTCATGCTGACTGGGTAAAAAGCGTCTATGCTGCAGGTGACCAGAGTAAATTTTGCTGTTCATTGCCAATATCCTGATTATATTTTTTGATTGCGTTTAATGCACTGACCACGCCATCTTCGTGAAACCCATATCGCCAGTAGGCACCACAATAGTAAGTATTTAAGTGGCCATTGATTAGCGGCTGATTTTTTTGTGCTTTGATACCATCTAAAGTAAATAGTGGATGGCTGTAATTAATTTCCTTAAGAATTTTTGACTCATCAATTTCATCGGTCGGATTTAAAGTCACACAAAAAGTATGCTGACTTTTAAGTGACTGTAAAATATTCATATTATAAGTAATCATAACCGGACAATCTGTATTTTTTGTCAAATGATAGTTCCATGCAGCCCAGGCTTTTTTACGGACGGGTAAAATACTGTCATCATAATGTATGATCGCTTTATTATTGGTATAAGGTATGGCGGAGAGTGTACGTATTTCTTCTGGGGAAGGATTTTCCAGCATTGCCAGCGCCTGATTACTATGACAAGCTAAAAAAACATAATCAAACGACTCTTCCTCACAACCTCGGGCCTTAATAAAAACCTTATTGTTTTGTCGCCGGATATTTTGTACTTTACACGACAAGCGAATTTTATCTTTAAATGGCTCGGTTAATGGCTTGGTATATTCGGCTGAACCATTTTTAATCACATACCATTGTGGTCTGTTAGCGATTTGCAACATACCGTGATTATTAAAAAATCGCACAAAAAACTGGGCAGGAAAATCCAGCATAGTGTTATGTCCGGTAGACCAGATTGCCGCGCCCATTGGAACAATATACTGGTGAATAAACGATTGGGAATAACGGTTCTCGGCTAAATATTCGCCCAATGTTTGCTCAAAATTATCTTTTTCTAATATGGACAAAGATTCTTTGTTGAAACGTAAAATGTCAAATACCATTCGGTAAAATGAAGGTTTAAAAAAGTTACGACGCTGGGTAAATAATTGATCAAAACTAGAACCATTATAAACTAATCCCGTTTTTTCACATTGCACACTAAAGCTCATCGTACTTTCCTGATAAGCAACGCCCAACTCATTAATCAAGTTTAAAAAATTGGGATAAGTCTGTTGATTAAATACAATAAACCCTGAGTCGACATTTTGCTGCTCACCATGCAGATTTAACTGATGTGTGTGAGTATGCCCGCCAATATAATCATTCGCTTCAAAAAGCGTAATATCATGTTCTTTGTGTAAATGATAAGCAACAGTGTTACCTGCGATGCCACTTCCTACGATTGCGATTTTCATGATTGAGATACGGTTCCTTTAAGTAAAGTCGAACTAAAACTAGCCGGCAGCATTGAAATCAATTTTAAAAGTAATGTAAACCGTTTGGGAAAATGAATTTCAACTTTTTTACGGCACAGTTGCTGAAAAATAATTTTAGCCGATTGCTCTGCGCTAATTCGGGCGGGCATTGGAAAATCATTTTTATCGGTTAGTGGTGTTTTCACAAAACCTGGACAAATCCAGCTAACCGCAATATTTTGCGCGGCCAGTTCAATGTAAAGCCCTTGAAATAAATTACGAATCGCGGCTTTACTGGCCGAATAAGCTTGCCCTTTGGGTAAGCCCTGCCAAGCGACGCTGCTGCTCATGCCTACCAAATACGGATCGGGTGATTGACGCAGAATTGGCAGACAAGCTTCAATACCTTTTACTACTGATAAGTAATTGGTTGTCATCATTCGCTCAAATATTACGGAATCAAAATTTTGTATATCCACATATTCTGCGTTACCTGCGTTTAAAATAGCGCAATCCAGTCCACCCCAATGACTTTCAATTTGCTCAACAATTTTTTGATTAGTCGATAACGCGGTTAAATCACGGGTAATATTAGTGCATTAGTATGATGTTTAAAGTGCTCATTTAAACGTTGTTCATTTCTAGCGCTCAAGGCAACTTTGGCATTATTGTTGAGCAATAGATGAGCCAGCGCCAATCCAATTCCGCTGGATGCGCCTGTGAGCCATATGCGTTTATCAGTAAAATTATATTTCATCATAATTGCTTTTTTAACCAACGAACTACTCTGCCAATCATAGGCAGTTTTTCGTAAAACATTAAACCTGCGTCGAAATAATCTCGATGAAAAGTGATTTTTCCATCTGCATATCGACAATAAGTGATACCGGGCACTTCAAATAACTCATTTTTATTTAATTTAGGATGCTGCAAACGCATGGTCCACTGAATAAAAAAGCTGTCTTGATTAATCTGATAACGGTCAAAAACAAACTCAATAGTTTGTACATTTTTGTATAAACGAGCAAAATAATTTTTCAGATTATCGATTCCTTCAACTCGATGGAAAGGATCGACAAAACAAATATTGTCAGCGTAGACGGTATCGAGTTGAGTAACATTCTCGGCATCCAGTTGCTGATACAGTGATTTAAATCGTTCAATCATCATACATGATTACTCATTAATGGTCTTTTGATAATTGTTGCTTGATTCGCTCGGGCAAAGGTTTTAACTCCCAAACCAATCCCAATTTGTTCATTATTTTTAGCAGGTAATAAGTAATATCTATTTCCCACCAATAAAATCCTTGTCGGGCTGTCCCACTAAAATAATGATGATTATTATGCCAACCTTCACCAAGTGTAATAAGCGCCAGCCAAAAATTATTGCGACTGTTATCGGGCGTTTCGAAACGTCGTTTGCCAAATCGATGTGCCAGTGAATTAATCGTGTAAGTTGCATGGTACAAGCACAATGTTGATACAAAAAATCCCCACACAACTAATTGCAAACCATTTGTGTCAAGTGAAGGGGCATAGACTGCGAGTATTTCACCAGTTAAAAACAAACCGATAATTAATATCAGTGGTGCAAACATATCAAATCGATCGAGCCACTGTAGCTCACGATATTTAGTAAAGTCTTTGATTCGCTGGGTTTGCGTTGGTAAATTTTCATCGGCTAAAAACCAGAACATATGGCTCCACCAAAAGCCTTTGTGTTCTGGCGAATGGGGGTCGGCGGTTGTATCAGAATGGCGATGGTGTTCTCGGTGATGAGATGCCCACCAAAGCGGGCCGCGTTGTGCTGATGTTGCACCAATGAAAGCAAATATAAACTGTATTGTTCGGCTGGTTTTAAAGTTGCGGTGGGAAAAATAGCGATGATAAAAGCCTGTAATAGCAAACATTCTGAGTACATAAAACGCCACTGCAAACCACAATGCGGTCCAACTGAAACCGACTACAAAAATTAATAAAGGAAAGAGATGAATCAGAATAAATGGAACAATGCGCAGCCAGTTGATTGTTTGCATACCCTGGTTGGGTATTAACCCTTGTTTGGCTATTGCCAATGCAGCGTCATTATTTGATGCGACTTGAGAGGCTGTTTTAGATCCAACTTGCGATTGATTCGATAATCGATTCGCAGCAGAGGATGGAGGCAGGCTGTTATTGTCAAACCAGCTAAAAATTGCCTGAATTTTTGAATTGCGCAGTGGCTCGCTGTTCATTGATTATTATCTTTGAGTAAACTTACAATAATTTACGTTTGGGGTTTGCTTCTGGATCACAATATCGATACTGCCAACCTCAAAACCCCACTTAGTCATTTGCGTACTTCCCATCACTGTATTGGCATCAACCCGGTGTAGCCAGTCATCCATGGCAATGGTCAGGGTTGAATCATCGAGCGGAATATTGAGCGCATAAGTTAAATGCAGCGAGTCACCTATCTCGATACCGGTTGCCCGGCCTTCAACATCACCTGCACGGCCAATCCACTGATTGCCTTGTTGAATAAATTGCCAAACACGCGTTTGTTGTTCGCCATCATCAAACTGAAAAATTTCATCTAAAATGAGTGTATCGTTTTGTCGATAAGCCGTTATTGATGCAATAAATTTTCGATTAACCCAGTCATCGCGTTTTCTCACCAGTCCCCAGGCGCATAATTGTCCGTCGAAGAATTCAGTAAAATTAAAGGCAGGCTGACGAGTCGCATAATCCTGATAATTTGATGAGCAAGACATCAAAAATATGCTGCCAGCAAGTAACAAAGCCTTCTTAAAACAAACCGTTAACAAATAATGTGACATATATTGATCCGCTAAGCCTAGTCATTAAATAATAGGAAAGATTTCGTTTGATTTACTGACTTTTACGGTTTGGTGATGTCATTAGATCAGCTTATTTCCGAAACCAGCAGGTTTTAAACATCGCAACATGCCTGCATGTGATCCAATTTAAAATCTCTGCGTATAACATTTTGCAGGTTCTAAACTTTTGGGCTCCGGCATTTTCGGGGCCCGATATTACCGAATTTAGTACAGGGCAAAACGAGTGACTCAATTGCCCAAGAAATTGATACTTTATACTTACTTAATCAACGCGAGATAGCTTAACCATGAAAAAATTAACGCAAAAACTGGTCAATGCGCTTGCACTGTTAGCAATCATCGGTTTAACCGCTTGTAGCAGTGACAATGATAGTGTGAAGCAAAACGAGCAACCATCGCCTAGCACTAGGTTGCAAATTGTTCATGCATCACCTGATGCCCCGTTAGTTAACATACTGGCAGATGATTCTGTCGTTGCAGAAAATGTCGATTATTTGCAAGCAACACCCTATAACTCAATCACTGTTGGGTCACATACCCTAGCGGTGAAAGCGCTGTTAGCAGATGAAACTCAAATAGACGCTTTTGCGCCAGTGAGTGTCGATTTGGCTGCTGAGACTATCTACACCGTACTAGCGGTTAACAATGTAGCAGCAATTGAGCCGCTTGTGCTCACCCGTCCCGATACTGGCGTAACGACAGGCAAAGTTAGATTACAGCTGGTACATGCTGCTGCCAATGCGCCAATGGTAGATATTTATTTGACAACTCCTGGTGCCGATTTAACGCAGCAATCTCCGCTGGTAACCGCCGAGTTTAAGCAAAGTTTAGATGCAACCGAAATTGATCCCGGTGAATATCAGGTCAGAATTACCCCCGCAGGCGATGCACAAACTATCGTTTACGATTCGGGTAGCAAAATGCTCAATGCTGGTGGTGATTATCTAGTTGCGGCAGTGACTAATGTTGGACCTGGTAGCCATCCGGTTAATCTGATTGCTGTTAATCCACAAGGTCAGACCCTACCCTGGTTACATAGCGAAACGCCAGCTGCTGTCAGAGTGGTTCATGCATCACCCGATGCGCCAGCTGTTGATGTAGTTGCCAACGACAATTTTGATGCGCCGTTAATTGAAAATCTGGCGTATACCGAGTTTGCAGGATACGTAATGCTGCCTGCTGCAGATTACAACATTAAAGTGACGCCGACAGGTGCGCAGGCCCCGGTAGTTATTGATGCAGATTTATCACTGATGGCGGGCGAAAGTTACAATGTGATTGCGGCAAATGTCTTGGCATCGATAGAGCCGCTAGTGTTGACTGCTGATAATCGTCGCATAGCGACCGAGGCTAAGCTGCGTCTGGTACATGCCAGCCCAGCCGCCGGTAATGTTGATATTTATATTGTTGCTCCCGGTGCTGACATCACTGATTTAACCCCTGCGCTGAGCGATGTAGCACTGACTGCTGATAGTGGTTTTGTATCTTTATTGCCAGGTGACTACGATGTGATATTAACGGTTGCTGGTAGTAAAGACATTGCACTTGGTCCTGTGTCTGTGACTCTAAATGGTGCTGGTATTTATACCGCAATTGCGCGAGATGCTGCCGGTGGGGGATTACCTGCAGGGCTAATTTTATTAGACGATTTTCTTTAAGGTCGAGTAGGTTGAGTAAGATGTTGTTCAATGTTGAGCACTGTACAGGTTTGGTCTGACCAATGCTCAACCTATTCATTCGAATATTGATATAAAGACTTCAATTGGGATAAAAATGCAAGCAAACAGACAAAAGACAGGAAATCTAGTATATTGGCCGGTAGCAAGTTCGCAGCAACTCAAGGCCAATATGACCAGTCTTTCCAATTCACAGTCAGGTGATTGCAAAGCGTGGAGCGAGCATCTTCACGCCATTGCAACCCGTGCCGATAGAAATGCCTATAAAGCATTGTATCTGCATTTTTTCCCAAAAATTAAATCATTTTATTATCAGCAGGGACTTGCTGCACATGCTGATGAGTTGGCTCATGAAGTATTTATCAAAGTCTGGCAAAAGGCATTCACCTATCAATCTGATAAGGCGAGTGTCTCAACCTGGTTATTTACAATTGTACGAAATTTGCGAATCGACTTTTTGCGACGTAAAAAAATAGATGAGTGTTCTGATGAAAATGCGCCAGAGCCTGTGCAAGAAGATCGTAGCTTGGCTCATGTGCAAGCACTGCGTAATAAACAACAACTCAATGAGTTATTTAAACAATTAACCGAAGAGCAGCGCAATGCACTGCAAAAAGTTTACTTTGAAGATAAAAGCCACCAACTGGCGGCTGAAGAATTAAATATGACACTGGGTACTCTGAAATCCAGGGTACGCAGCGCGTTACGAGTGTTACGCTCCCACTTGGGAGGAGAATCAGTATGAAACACCATCCAGATATAGATTTATTGCTAAAATTTGCCAGTGGTCAACTTGAACCGGCACTTAGCATTGCTGTCGGCTTACATCAACTTGAATGTCAATTTTGTCGAGAACAAATTGAAACCTTTGAAATGTTTGGTGGCGATACACTGGAAAATTTACAAGGTTGGCCTGTGATAAATAGTCCACAGGGCATGACGCCATTTCATACCAAAGGAACTACCGAGACTATGGCATCTGGCGTGGATGAGTGCGTTGCCGAAGTATCCACGGGTGAATTACTTGACTCCGGTTTTGAAAAACTGCTACAACATCTTGAAGGTGATTCTTCTTGCTCGCAAATAGCTGATTCGGAATATGAAAATAACGCGCAAATGGCGTGGGCCGACTTGCCCATTGCGCAAATTGATCGACCAATATTTTCTCAGCTCAATAATCGTCAGTTTGATGAGTTGCCTTGGAAAAAAGTCACCCGCAAAATCTGGCGTAGTCAAATTGAACTACAAGATGCAGATTTATGTATAGAAATATTTAAATTTTCTCCACATGCCAAAATTCCAAAACATACCCATTGTGGGCGTGAATTTACTTTGGTTCTGGAAGGTGATTTTAGCGATCAAGATGGCAATTATGCCAGTGGTGAATTTATTGAAAAAAACCAACACAACGAACATCAACCGGTGGCGGGTGAACAGGGTTGCATTTGTTTAGCGGTAACTGATGCACCACTTAAATTTACCGGTGCGCTAGGACCCTTTATTAATTGGTTGAATCGATAAGCGAATGCTTTAAGAGCGGTTTGTGTAGTTTGCCTGGCAATTGATATTTCCTTGGCTGTAGTGACTTAAAAATTGGCGATTAGTTTTTCCAGATATTTAATATCGTCAATTGAAAGTGCTTCTTCATTAAGAAGATGGTTAAATAAAGGTCGATTTTGACCACCAAAAACTCGCTGAATAAAAGATTGAATGAGGAACTTTTTCGTTCTGGCTGGCTGAATGAGCGCACCATAAAAAATTGTTCTGCCAGATTGATCAACCCGCTGAATGGCTTGTTTTTTTTCTAGTCGATCAATAATTGTTTTTACAGTAGAGTAAGTTACATCACGTTTTTCCATGATTTTCTCATGTATTTGAGGCGCAGATAACTAATCTGCTTCCCAAAAGTATTGCATGACTTCAAGTTCAAATTCCGATAGTTTCATTTTTATCTCGACGTTTGCAGATATCAATAATGACAAATGTAGAGGTTATATCTACATCTGTTAAGATAAAATGAATGATTTTAAGTAATGAATGAACTGGACGATGACAATTGGCAAAAAATTATTAGCCTTTCGCCTGCTTAAATGCCTCAATAGCTTGCTGTCTTGTGGCTTTTAAATTGACCTGTGGTGAGGGATAGTTGGGTAAAGACAGTGTTTCAAACTTGTGAATGTTTTTAGCGGGTTGTGCTTTTAAAGCGGGCAGCCATTGTTTGATAAATGAGGTGTCGGGATCAAATTTTTGCTGCTGTGAGGCCGGGTTAAAAACACGAAAATAGGGCGCGGCATCGGTACCAACCGAAGCACACCATTGCCAGCCGCCATTGTTGCTGGCAAAATCATAGTCAAATAAATGTTCAGCAAAAAAGCGTTCTCCTTCACGCCAATCAATCCATAAGTTTTTGGTCAAATAGCTGGCTACAATCATGCGTAATCGATTATGCATCCATCCGGTTTGGCGTAGCTGCGTTATTGCTGCATCAATAATCGGAATGCCCGTTTGGGCATTTTTCCAGGCAGCAAAATGTTCAGTATTGTTGCTCCAGGTTAATTGCTTGTCGACTGGATTAAAAGCATGACCTTTAACCACATGCGGAAAATGCCAAGCGACTGAGCGATAAAAGTCGCGCCAAATTAATTCATTAATCCAGGTTTGCGATTGGCGCTCGTTAACGCTTTGCTTCGCTAGGGTATAGCAGCGCTTTATCGATAAACTGCCCACTGCTAAAGCGGCTGACAACGCTGATGTACCGCTAATAGCAGGATAATCTCGCTGCTCAGCATAATCAGATAGCGCGCTTTTACAAAACCGCTCTAGTTGTTGATGAATTTTTTTCTCATTAATCTCGGGTAAAGATGGGGCTGAAAAGACGGTGTGCTCTTTTTTAATAATAGAAGCTTTATCAATAACAAATTGCTGTTCGGCTAATTGCGTAAAATCAAAAAAGTTGAAGTTAGATTTTTCTTTTGCTTTTGGCGAAGAAAAATTTTGCAGTGGATAATCGGCCAAATAACTTTTTACCGCGCGTGCAAAATCGCTAAACACTTTATAGCCTTGCTGTTCTTTAGTCACAATTTTATGTGGAGATATCAGCGTTTGATCGTTATATGAATGAAACTTCACTTGGTCTTTTAATCGGTTATAAACCTGTTTATCTCGCTCACGTTCATTGAGCAATATTTCTCGATTAAAGTAACAATCATCAACTTTTAATTGGGTAACAACCTGCTGCATTAATTCGGGCACTTGGGAAAAGTGTCCTGCATCTAGAATTAACAACGGAATATTCAATTTGCGCAATTGTTGTTTTAACTCTGAGAGCGCAGCAAATATTAAGGCTTGCTGGTTACTACCCACCCAATGTTCTTGCCACTGTTTTTGACAGACGAAATACAATGCAAAAACGGCACAATTTTTATCTTGTGCCGCATGATAGAGTGCAGAGTTGTCATCGATCCGCAAATCATTTCTCAACCAAACCAGATTGACTTTTTTCACTTGTTGTTTTTACTCTAAAGTTTAAATTTTACAATTTAGACCCTATTATAAATGTTTGCCTACAAAGTTTTTACCCTGATGGCTAAATCACCTGGATAGGGTTCAAAATAAGACAATTGCTTAATATACTGATCGGGATGATGTTTAAAGTGATGCTTAAGCAAGGTAATTGGCGCCAATATTGGTAATAAACCTCGACGGTATTCGAGAATGGTATACGCCAGTTCACGGCGATCTACTGAATCGAGTTTTTGCTTTAAAAAACCTTGCAAATGCATTAACACATTTGCATTGTTGGCACGAGTAGCCGGAATTTTAAGACCCGCCATTAAGTCGGTAATATAAGCTTGGGCAATTTCATGAATATTTTCTTTGTTCACTTTAGCCAACTTGGGACCAATTTGACGATAGGTTTTTTGGCAGTGTGCAAGTAATGTCATTTTGTGACGTGCGTGAAACGACAACAGGTTATGCACCGTCAATCCGGTTTCCATCATATCTTGCCATTCACGGTATAAATAAACACGTTTAATAAAGCTGTCGCGAATGAGCGGATCATTTAGCCGACCATCTTCTTCAACCGGCAGAAGTGGAACGTACTTCATCACTTCGGCAGCGAAAATACCTGTGCCATTTTTCTCAGCCTGGGCTGATTTTTTGTTTGCCGAATCATCAGAATCATTATAAATTTTTATGCGCTCGACGCCGCAGCTTGGCGAACCTTTACAAAATATAAAGCCAGAAAGCTGGCTGAGCTTGTCGCGGTTCTTTCGCGCATAGTGTTGTAAGTCATCGGTAAAATCTTGTGTATAGTCATGACTGTAAACTGCTTTGGTGTTATCTTTGCTTCCTATCAAGCGGATTGGCTTACGTGGTACTGGTAAACCAATACCTACTTCGGGGCAAAAAGACACAAACTTGAATTTTTCAGTAAGGGATTGTGTACAAAAATTATTTTTTCGATGTCCACCGTCAAATCTGACATTTTGACCAAGCAAACACTGGCTAATACCCACTTCAATCATAAACTTTTCTCCAAAACAATCAGTCAACTGGTTTAATTCGAACACTGCTACTTAAGATTTACGTGAATTATGTATTTCCAGATCACTTTTCATGGTTTTATTGAAAAGTTTTTACCTTATTTTTGGCCTGATTCATTATCCTTAAATTTACGCCTGAAATGGAAACATTGACTAGAGCGGTTTTTTAGTGGTTACTCGATTCTATGTTATTTTTTAATGAGATATTAAATAGTAAATAATTAACATAATAAGTGAATAAAAGCTTGTTTCATTTTTGATTGTGCTACTTTTAACCAATACACCCATTTTTTTAAGGATTTCTTCGTAATTTTTATATCGTTTTAACTAGACAATCTGAGGAGATGTGAATGGCAAAACTAGTTGATGAATTACAGCAAGAACACCAAGTGATCATCGGATATTTAGATGCTATACGAGTGGCTGGCGTAACTTCACCAGAAGGGCAGTCGAAACTCCAATTAGCCAGAAAAGGATTACTCGCTCACTTAAAAAAAGAAGATGAACGCCTATACCCTTTGCTGAACAAAGCGGCCCAAAGCAGCCCCGAATTGAAAAGGACGTTGGAAATTTTTGCGAAGGATATGGATGAAATTTCACGCAATGCCGAAGCTTTTTTTCATAAGTATTCTAATGGCGGTTCGGGTATTGAATTTGCTAAAGACTTTGGTTCACTGATAGCGACTTTAAATCAGCGCATTCAAAAAGAAGAGAGCGTGATTTATAAACGGTTTAATGAAATTGCTTAGTCGTATTGTAGTGCATTGTAGCGGATTAATCGTGCCCGTTAGTAGTAGCACTGAACCTATATTAATGAATTACTACTTATTATTAACCACAGTCGTTAACCACTATCATTAACTTCTAGTGACTATCTATTAACAGAGGCACTCAGCATAAGCTGCTACACGCTTGCGCTGAGTGAATTAAATCATTATTTTTAAACGTTACTTTTAAATGCCAGTTTTGAATGCTATTTTAATTAAAACTTAACGTCTTACTGAGTGGATTATTAACCGGAATATCCGATGGTAAGTAGGGCAGTGTTATGGTAACAAATGTCCCTTTGCTTTTGCCTCGGCGATAGCTTCTAAATTTTATTTTACCTTTTCTTTCGTAAGCAATATTTTTAAGCGTTGCGATACCCACGCCAAAGTTAAAAGTGTGGTCGGTAAATTTAATGCCGATACCATCATCTTGTACACAAATTTTTATTTGTTTGTTGTCACAGCTAATGCTCATTTGAATAAACTTGGCTTTGGCATGTTTTAAGCTGTTGGTAATTAATGTGTGAGCAATATAAAAAATGGTGTTACGGGTTTCTTTGCCGCATCGTTTAGACACCGAAACCTGAAATTCATGGGAAACATTTTGCGCAATAATCAGCGCTTCTAAACCTTGCAGGCTGTGATCTAAATTTGAGTTGCCCATAGCGCTTAGCACACTATAGTTATCGAGTAAGCTTTCAATTTTTTCAACCGCCTGATCAACTTTCATTAACCCACTATTAGCCGCCATTTTATTTTTTGAATGTAAAATATTTTTAGCGGCAACCAGGTTCGAATAAGTCTCAAGTAGCCCTTGTTTGGTTTGTTGTTGACTGACTTCTTTAAAGACTTTATTTTTTTGACGGTTAACTTTAAAAATAACCGCAAAGGCAATTAAACCAAACAACAAACCAATGCTCGAAAGAATGGTTAATACAATAATAAACCAGTCTGAATAATACCAGGGGCCGCTCACATAAAATGATTTTACCGGCGTGGTTAACCAGTTTGTACCGTTGTAAGAGGCTCTAACCTGAACATTGTGTCGACCAATATTTAAATAAGAAATTTGTACACTACCATTGTGCATATCAATCCAGTTACCATCGTTCAGTTGATATTGGTATTGAATAATATTGCCATTTAAATAGTCAAAGCAGTTTGCTGAAATGGTAACTGTTTGGTTATAGGGGGTATCTTCGGTGGGTAACTGGGTAAATCGTGGTGCATTTAAACTGGGGGAATTAAAAAAGTCTATAGATATGAGATTGGTTCTTCCTGCCGCATAAGCTATGTGTTCGTCGATTGTAATCCCATAAAATAACTGTTTAGCAGTATTAGGTACTAGAGCAAACTCTTCATTTTTAAAACGATATAATCCATTAGCAGAACTTATCAAAACTTCATCAAAATATTCAACTGCTTCGCCTAAGTTTGAGGGACTCTTAATAGGTTGCCACTGATTTCCTGAATGTTTAAATAGTCCGCCTCCCCATGAAGTTAAATAAAGGTTTCCATCAATAGTAAAAATATCAATCAAATTATAGGGAGATATATATGTTACTTTAATTTCATTTTGGTTTTTTTCTACTAATCCACCCGAGCTCATAATATAAAGTATGTTATTAATCTTTTTAATACTAACTACCTCTAAATGTGGTAGTACATTATTTATAGCGCTATAGTCTATGGGGTTGAAGTTATTATCGAATGCAACAATACCATCATAAGTTGTAGATAATAAGAGTTCATCATCAATGTAGCTTGCCGAAATTACATAGCCTCCATCGTAAATTTGACTCAGTTTATTGTCTTCGAATTTATAGGCCCCTTTGGTGGTAGCAAAAATTATTGGTTTATCTTTTTGATATAGAATTTTATTGATTCTGCGTTCTAACTTTGGAAATTGTTCATTGATATCTGCCAAAGGATGGAAAATTCCTTTATCTAAATAATATAAGCCATGTTCAGTTCCTAGCCATAATTGATTATTAACCATCTGCACTTCGTTGTAGCGAGAAGGTTTAGGAAGACGGAGTACAGTTGAATGCTGGTCAATTACCTCAAATTCGATTTTATCTGTTGACCATAAGTTCCCTTGTTTATCTTCATATAACAAGTAACTGATTTGTTCAAGCTGATTAACTGAAGCTTTAACTGTTTCTAATAAAGCCGTATCTAGAATATCTACTTTACTACCATAAGCAATAGCCAATAAATTTTGTTGGTAAGGCGTCATTGCTGTAATCGGATCTGTGAAAGTTCTAGTCGTCAAAGTTTTTTCATCACTGAGTGACAGTAAAGTTAAATCATAATCCGTACTGTAAGCTAATCGATGATTAAGTAATGCTAATTGTGCCGTAGTTGTTTGAAATGAGCGAACTAGCCAAGAATGTTGTCCATTAATTTTATAAAGCCCATTTTTAGTTATAGCATAATGTTGATTTTGAAGTGCTGCTATATCAATTACATCTGTAAGCTCATGTTTTTTTTGCGAAAGAGTGTGTAAATCGAATAAATAGAGTTTTCTATGCACCCTTGCCATTAGATGTGTGTTTGAAAGTGCTAGCTTATCAACATCTAGTGAGCTAATTTTTTTTGTTTTGTAGGTGGTTAAATTTAGTGTCCAAACTCCCTCTTTAAAAAAGGCTATATATAGTGTATTGGTTTTCTCTTGATAAACTGCCGATCCACTCCAAGATTGTGGCAAGTCGGAAATCTCCGCTAAATTAATATATTTGTATCCATCATAGCGAATAACACCCATTTGAGTAACAAAATACATATATCCATTACTATCTTCTGTAATGGATACGACATTCGTTGGCTGATCTGCTGAAGCAAAAAAACTTGAGCCAAGGAAGAATGTGTATATAGCCAATATAAAAATATAAATATTTTTTTTCATTACTGTCCGTGTCTAAATGTAATTTTTGCTAGTGATCTTTTCTGCCGCAACCTGCTGTTGGTGTTGGCATTGTTTGTCCAGAAGAGCTGCTCTGGGTAACCATGTTATTAGAACGTAGCTTATTCAAACTAGATGTTGCTGATATTGTTTGCTTCCAATCAAACTGGGCTCCGCTCTCGGGTGAAATTATCAAAAATGTTGGTAAGCGTGGATCATCTTTATCGGCTTTATTTTGCCAAAGTTGCATTACCATTTCTCCTGCTTCATCCCCCCATAAGTGGGTATAGGCGGCAGCTAATAATTGTGCGCCAGCCAAACTGCTAACAATCATTCCTGTGTTTTCATATCTACTGCCGCAATCAAAACTCATATTTACATTTAATGTTGAATAATCGGGTAATAATAACGTTGCCTGCATTGAACTAATGCGTGCTCGGTTTTCTTTTAATGGTTCGAGCGCTATAGCCAAGGTACTAAAAAAAGCATTGATACTTAAAAAAAGCAATAAAAATGTATTTTTTGATGTCATTTGGTTTTTTGATATCACTTTGAAAACTCCAATTTGTTATACCAACCTGAGCGTAGCTTCTGCAATGGCCTTTACTATCATTTCATCCAAATTGTTAGCAAATGCGGCTTCAATTAAGTGAGGGCGTAAAGTTTTAAAAATGCTAAACTGCCGATCGATTGGTAATTTTTTATTTTCTAAAACTCTTTCCAGTACACCGTCAACCATATTACTCACATGAATCAGTTCGGCTTGAGTAAACATCGTGTTGGTCAGGTTAGAGCTTTCGCGTTTGGTATTACCTAAAAATATCTCATCTAGTGAAATTTCTTGTTCAATACAAGTGTTCACAATAGGTATTATAGGCAATGATTGACTTTTTCGCGCAACAGCAACCCCGGAATCTGACATACTCAAGGCGCGAGCTAAAGCTCTGTCACTTTTCTCACCAAGTTTCTTTTTCAATCTTTGAATGACTTCTTCAAAATCAAGTATGACTGTGTTGTTCATAAGTATCCAAATCGCCAATTTTTAAATTGATAATTTATTTAATTGACTTGACATAAGAGTGATTAGTATTCTAACATTTTTAAAGCAAAAACGATTAAGATTATAATCGAAATGGCAATTCAATTCCGGGATTTTTAGTTTACACGAAAATTGAAACGAGTAAATCAATCACTTATGGATACTGACAAAATTCAATGCGCTATTAACCGCATCACACAATGTGTTAGTTATCGATAACAATTGATTTTTAAGAACAGCCATTTCAAATTTTATTTGAAAATAAATACGCTTTTAGTAACAACCTTTTTACTCGATAACAATTTTTTGGCTTGTTAATTTCAAAGGGCAATAAAAAAATTAATCGTTTGACTTTGGTTGAAAAATTTAAAAGCTAATAAAAAACAACGTCATACTAATACATTGAAAAAAAAATATTCTATGACGTAAAACAATAAAAAACTAGAAAATACCGGGGTGATTTAATTTATAAATATTTCTTATCGAGATAATTAAAAATCAAACTATCCCCCGAAAAAAATAGATCGCCAGTAAGACATGCGCTGGCAATGGCATCAACAACCCGTGTTGATAGGCAGCTAAATAGCGTTAAGTTATGAAGTGGAAAGATGAGTCAAGTGGTTAAAAACTGCATTGCAACATCAGCGCTTATGAAAGTATCACGAATTTAATAAAAATGGCTATCCATTTATCTTAAATAGAGATAAAAATGTGCTGGATGCCAGCAACAATAATGAAAGCAGTTGAAGTATTGAAGGTGGGTAATGCTTCGTTAATTAAACAATTTAAGCGCAGGGAAAAACAAGTGTCTTTAATCATTGAAAAGATTGACTTGCAAGCAATCGGTAATCCACCACAAGTAACATGCGATTTATGCAAAACATCGCACGTACCGATGATTCTCCATTTAACTCCTGCCGAATGGCTGCATGCAGTCGATTATATTGGATGGCGGCAAGTAGAATTTTGTAGTGTCAAATTTGAACTGTTATGTCCTGATTGTCTTTCAAGCTTAAAAATAAAAGAAGACTCGACACTCAGTAGCCTTGAAAAATTAGGCAAAATTAAATTTTGAAGTAGTCATTTTGACATAACTTTTACAGGGCAGGGACCCGCCCTTTTTTTATTCTGTTGATATAGGTGAACATCGTGTATTTATCAAAACATTATTACATCAAGCTGATTGGTATAGGCAAAGAAAAATTGAGTCTCGATAATTTTGCCTATACCCGCTTATTGCAATCGCTAACTGGCAAAACCAACGCTGAACAAATGGACACAACAGAGTTGATGCAAGTTTTAAATAAAATGCAATGGATGGGGTATAAAATTCAGAAAGAAAAGAAATCCTTGCGCAACAATGGTGCCAGTAAAAAACAACTTAAGCGATTGCGTCAGCTTTGGTTTTTAATGTTTCTGGAAGGTTACTTGAATGAAAGTTGTGATAAAAGCCTATTAAGCTGGTCGCAGCGTAAACTAAAAATTTATGACGAATCACTGCAAATTGATCATTTAGCCTGGTTTCCTGATTGGGTGATTAATGGTTTGATTGATGAATTGGAAAACTGGCACAAAATGCTAAAAATCTATTTTAAAATTCAGGAGCAATGATGCATGAACTACGAAACAAAAATGGAAATTTTAATCAATCAAAAGTTTCAACCTATGGATTATTTTATTTTTGCTAAAAAAGTCGATCGGCGCATTGCCGATCTGGAGTTGTGGATTAAGTGTCTTAAACTCAAAATTACCGAAGAAGACTTATTTTAAAGCGATTGAAGATGGCAATGCCAAAGAAACCATGATCGCTTTAGATATTGGTGCCGAAGAATATTTTGCCTTGAAAAGAATCGCCATAAAGAGGCGATTAGATAATGCGAATAATGAGGTGTATTAAAAGCGGCATTAAAAAACGATATTAAAAAGTCTATTAACAAATTCAGGTATTGGTTAGCAGATTAAGGATCGATCTCTTTTTTAGTTTCATCCTTTTTAGTTTCTATTGATTCATCGATTTCTTGCTTTTCAGTGGATTCTGTTTTGGGCTTTTTTTCCGATAATGGAAAACGATTAGGAACTTCATACATTTTTTCATGCGGATTATCTTTGGCATTATCCGCTGAATCACTGAGCGGTTTAGATGATTTGGCTTGTGACGCTTCAACTTGTGGTTTCGCGGTTTTAGATTTTTCATCATCTTTGTTCATTGTCGTAGACTGATCCGTTGCTGTTTGGTTAGACGATTGCTGATCGGTTGCAGAATGGCAGGCGGTTAGCAATAAACAAGCTGCAATAGTTAACCATAAAAAATAGTGTTTAAACTGTATCATACTAAAACTACCTGGATAATTTATAAGCTATAAGTCATAAGTAATTAGTCATAAGTAATCAGTCATAAGTTATATTTGCTTAGCACTTAGCACTTAGCACTTAGCACTTAGCACTTAGCACTTAGCACTTAGCACTAAAACTTATCAATTCGCCCTTTAACGAGTCTTTCCATGACGACTAAAACAGATAAGGGCAATTAAAAACAACACGCCTAACCAGCCAAAACTCCCCGAGCCCTGATAGCCTTTGCTATAACTGACTTCGACCTGCTCTCTATTTTTTACCCGTTCTTCGAATTTTTCAAGGCTTTGTTCAAGATTCACGATCATTTGCTCGACAGCTTGTTGAAATGAGGCTTGTCTGTCTTGGCGGGCTTTTTTAACTTGTGCAATCATGGTGTAATCTTTGGTAATTGACGCTGCGCCTGGTGCTCTAAACAATAACTTTTGAGTCGCCACATCGAATACGGCGGTATCAACAAAGGTTTGGGTATGACTGGTTTCGCCGGGAATAAATAGCGCACCAACGACGGTTAAGTAAGCTAAAGACAGTCGATTTTCTTCGCTTACGGTTAAATGGTCATAGGAAACCAGTGCCATTACATCGATATTATGTAAATTGGCAATTTGATTAATACTGCGAAATCCTTTGCCTTGACGTAAATAAAGCTCGGGAATAATCTCGATTGATTGAATATAGGGTTGATCGTTAAAGCGAGCGGTTATTTGAGAGAGCAACGTCAGCTTTTCGGCTTCGGTGAGTGAATATTCAATACTTTTATTAGACTCTGGAATAAAGGCAATACCCACTTTTAGAGGCAAATTTAAATGGGGGATAGTATCGTTTTGGTGGTTTTGGTAGTTGCCATCGGGATACAGGTAAGCGATTAAATTGCTGGAAGTTGCATGACGGGTATGTGACAAACAGCCAGATAATAACAGTATTCCCAAAATGGGTAGGCAGTAGCGAAATCGAAAAGCTCGAAATGGATTGGTTATTATGGATTGATTACAATTTCGTGAGTTGGTTTTATTAATCATCACAGTCTCGACCTCGATTAAGGCATGAATTATATTAAGTGGGCCGAGCTTAATTTAGTTTGTCGACTAGCTATATAAATTACTAAAAAGCGATATTGAGTAGCACCAAAAGTATTATTTATTGAGACTTTTAAACCGAATTGAACTTTTTAATGGTTAATCTGGGGTATTAAGTATTGGAATCTACTGTTTGGTGCCGACAATAACTAGTACCTTAATGGAATCTTTTAGTACATTTATGGTCCATTTTGAGGTGACTCAATTAAGAGATTTTATCGTATGAAAAACAATTGCATAAATATATTTCGTTGTTCTATCGTGTTATCGGTGTTGACCGTTGTTTCTGCTTGTACAAAAAATGCTTACCAATCGCATATAAAATATCAATCATTAGATGACTGTTATCGTATTAGTGAAATCATTGATAGAAACCGTTGCATAGAGCGAACCAATGAAAGTTATGAAGCCATGCGCGCCAGACAAGATAAAATTGAGCAACAGGAAAAAGCGCGTAGTGAAATTGATTTAAACCCCAAAAAAGATGAGTCGATTGAAACTGAACAATAAACATTGCAAGACGGTTTATTGTTTATCTTAATTGGCTTCTCTCAAATGGCTTGTTCTGAATAGCCTATACTAAACAGTGTATGTTAAATAGAGCGTGTGAAATAATACATGCTGGGTCTTAAATTGCTTAAATTTTGAACGCTATATTGGGGTTTAATATTAGGGTTTAAAATGTAAGCTGTAAATTTATGATTTTAAATTGGCGTTTAAAATTAGCGCTTAAATTAAGGCTTTGGGTAAAAAGCCCAAAATATAAAACCTGATAATGAGTAGTGGTGCACCGGATTAACTAGAAAGACATACAAAACCACGGTAAATTCTCATAAAATAGCGTCCATACCTCAAAGCCTTTCATTGTAACTACTATCACTGTCATCATTATGGATTTTATCTGGATATTGTTTGCATTTGTATTTGGTGCTTTTGCCAAGTTTATCAAGTTGCCACCATTGATTGGATATTTGGTGGCAGGCTTCTTGTTGCACGTTATTGATATTGAGGCTGGTGATAATTTAAAGCTGCTCTCTGATTTGGGAATTACTTTAATGCTGTTTACTATAGGTTTAAAGCTCAACCTAGGTGAATTGCTGCGTAAAGAAGTATGGATTGGTACGCTTTCCAATATGCTGTTATGGATTATTCTGGTTTCTGTCATGTTGGTTGCGCTTGCCAGCTATTTGAGTAGCAGTGTATGGCAACTGTCACTCAGTCAAACCAGCATAATTGCTTTTGCGTTAAGTTTTAGCAGTACCGTGTGTGTGGTTAAAATTCTGGAAGAATCTGGTGAGCTTAAGTTAAAGCACAGTAAAATCGCGATTGCTATTTTGGTCATGCAAGATATTGTGGCCGTGGTATTTATGGTGATTGCAACGGGTGCATTACCATCAATCTGGGCAATTGGATTATTTGCACTGTTTTTCTTTAAGCCTGCGCTGAATTATTTATTAGATAAAATGGGGCATGGTGAATTGCTGCCATTAATGGGATTTTTTCTCGCCTTGGGAACTTACGAATTATTTGATCTGGTGGGTATTAAAGGTGATTTAGGCGCTTTGGTTGCCGGTGTGTTGCTAAGTGGTCACGCAAAAGCGACGGAGCTATATAAATCGTTAATGAGTTTTAAAGATCTGTTTTTGATCGGCTTTTTTCTATCGATTGGTTTTATTGCACTACCCAATATGGAAATGACCCTTATTGCCCTATTACTTACTTTAGTAATGCCGATTAAAAGTCTGGTTTACTTCTTTGTGTTTGCTCGCTTGCGACTGAGAGCCAGAACGGCTTATTTGTCTTCGTTAGTATTATCCAATTACTCCGAGTTTGGACTTATTGTAATTGCCTTATGTATCTCACAAAATATCATTGAAAAAGAATGGTTAGTTATTTTAGCGATGAGCGTTTCTTTTTCATTTGTTTTAACCAGTGTGTTTTATCGCAACGCTCACCATTTATACACTAAGTACAATGATTTTATTCGTCGCTTTGAAGATGAATCACTGCTCAATGAAAAAGCCGTAGTGATTCCTGATAATATTGAAATTCTGGTCATTGGGATGGGACGGGTTGGCCGCGGTACTTATCATTCATTAACCGATAACAGTGATGCTAAGGTGTGGGGAATGGATGCCGATTTAGAGCGAGTAAACCTGCTAAAAAGTCAAAACTGCCAAATCTTTTTTGCTGATGGTGAAGATGCCGATTTTTGGCGCCATATTCCGCTTCAGCACTTAAAATTAATTTTAGTTGCCTTGCCTAATATTCAAGATATTAAAAATATTAATGAGCAATTAAAAGTGGTTGGTTATCAAGGTAAAGTAGCTGCGGTTGCTCGCTATGATGATCAGATTGAATCACTGCAAGGTTGTCAGCTTGATAAAATTTATAACTTTTATACGGAAGTTGGTGTGGGGTTTGCCAGAGAAAGTTTGGCATTGCTCAACGATGAAAAAACAATTTAATTTGGTATTAGCTGATTAATTTATCTGCTAATGATTAAATCATTCAACTTGATGATAACGCTGATAATGTCGTTCGAGTAAACCCGATTTTGTCAGTTTATCAAAAGCACTTTCAAGCCGTAAAATGGTATGCGGTGCCACTGACATTTTTGAAAAACCAAAATAAATTGGTGCTCGATGAATAATAAGGTCGTTCACTTGAAATAATTGTAAATCGGGATTTTGCTTAATTTTATGAACGATAACACCGCGATGTGTTAAAAAGCCACTAATTCGATTGGCTTGTAAAATTTGAATGCTTTGTTTAAGATTTTTAACAACCAATATTTTTTCTCGAAACTCAGCATTATTTTGAAATAATGTAGTAAAGTTTTCGCCATAATACATACCCAACTCAATGGCCACCGGTTTTGAAAAAATTTTAATATCTTCGAGTTGATTCACCGGATTTTTATCATTACGCAAAGTGACTAACACAACATCTTCAAAACCTTGCGGCCCTATCATATGAATGTAACTTTCTCTATCGGCTTGCTTGGATAAGTTGAGCATCATATCGATTTGGCCACTACGCATAAGTTCCAAGGCTCGTTTAAATGGCAGCTCAACATAAATAAGACGGCAGTTCGCTTGTTTCATTAGCATTTGAGCGGCTTCAATTGATACGCCTGTCCATTGCTTTTGTTGATTAAGCATAAATGTTGGTGGGTAAGGTATTGTTGGAACACGCAACCGGATGTGACAAGCAATGCTGGACTGACAATAAACAAGGTAAATGACTAGAGTAACAATGTAGCGAATGCTATTTTTCAAAATTAAATCATGCCTAAATTTTTTCAAAACTGCTTAATACTCAATGTTATTGTTTAATTACGTCCTTTAATAAACAGATTTTAGTTAAAAGGTAAGTTAAGTATAGACATTTAAATGGATATAGCACTGATTGAGATATACACAAAATTTGCGGGTCACATGGCTAATTGGAATAGGTGGCGGTTTTATCGTGTCAACAGAAATGGTAATGGCGACAATATTTCATTGAACCAAATAAATCAGTGTGGGCAATGAAATTTGTTTTGGCATAATGACTTTTATTTTTCAATAAGTTAATGATTAATTTGAACTTTATTCCATTTTAATTTTATGGGTTTATTGAAAAAAGTTTTCTAAAAAAAGATGAATTATAAAAAGAATTATGATTTAATTTTTTGGTTGCGACCCCAACCTTTATGTTTGAAATAAAAAAATAATCTTAACACTAAATTTTTTATCTTATTATGAATAACTAAAATCAACCTTTAACGAATTTTTTTCACCTGGAACATGAAAACATGGAACAGTTAACCGATCTAAAAGCCATTTTGCATTCTAAAAGAGCTAACATCTATTATTTGGAAAAATGCCGGGTAATGCAAAAAGATGGCCGAGTTTTGTATTTAACTGAAGAGAAGAATCAAAATTTATTCTGGAATATTCCCATCGCCAATACCACTTGTCTGTTATTAGGAACAGGAACGTCAATAACACAAGCGGCAATGCGTATGCTGGCACAAGCGGGAGTGTTAGTTGGTTTTTGCGGTGGTGGTGGAACGCCATTGTTAATGGCGAGTGAAATTGAGTGGTTAACACCACAAAGTGAGTATCGGCCGACTGAGTATATGCAGGGGTGGATGGGGTTTTGGTTTGATGATGCTAAGCGATTGATTGCGGCAAAACATATTCAACAATCGCGTATTGCCTTTTTAAAACGGGTTTGGTCAAAAGATAGAGACTTAATAAATGAAGGATTTCACTTTGAGGATGAATTGATTCAAACCGCGTTTAGCGCAATGAGTAACAGAGTTGAACAAGCCGCTAACGTGGGTAAATTACTGCAACTCGAAGCTGAGTTTACTAAACGACTTTACAAATTAGCTGCAACCAATACCAAACTTCCCGACTTTGTCCGCAGCCGAGAATCAACCGATTTAGCCAATGATTTTTTAAATCATGGTAATTATCTAGCCTATGGATTAGCAGCAACGACTTTGTGGGTATTAGGTATTCCGCATGGCTTTGCGGTGATGCATGGGAAAACTCGTCGTGGTGCGTTGGTATTCGATATTGCCGATTTAATTAAAGATTCCGTGGTGCTGCCTTGGGCTTTTATTTGTGCCAAAGAGAATGCCACAGAACAGGAATTCAGGCAACAGTGTTTGCAGGCCTTTACTGATCACAAGGTGTTGGATTTTATGTTTGATGTGGTGAAGCAAATCGCGCTTAAGACTGATTGGGATGACGCCAATCAAGGTGTTGCACAACCATGATGGTTACCTTTGTCAGCCAGTGTGAGAAGAACGCGCTGAAGAAAACTCGGCGAGTGTTAGATGCCTTTGCTAATCGTATTGGGGATAATGTTTGGCAGACGGTGATTACTCAAGAAGGATTAAACGCAGTGAGGAAGTTGTTGAAAAGAACGGCTTCACGGAGTACGGCTGTGAGTTGTCATTGGATTAGGAGTCGGGCGAGGAGTGAGTTGGTTTGGGTTGTGGGGAATAGGAATAAGTTTAATGCTGAGGGTGTTGTGCCGGTGAATAGTACTCGGCGAAACTTTTTAAACAACCCTAAAAGTCAGTGGAACACCGCTGAAGATATCACACTGCTTGCAGCAATCGCCGCATTATTTCATGATTTTGGCAAAGCTAATCAGCTTTTTCAAAATAAAATTGATCCTGATAAAAAGAGTAAACTATCAGAGCCTTTTCGTCATGAATGGATTTCGCTCATTATATTTTGCGCCTTTGTTGGTGATTTAAATGATGAAGCATGGTTAAAAAAATTAAGTGAAATTCAAACGAGTGAAGATAAAAAAATAAAAGATAAAATCAAACAATCGACTTACCTAAAAGTTCATTCATATTGCCCTTTACAGGATTTACCTCCCTTGGCTAAAACAATCGGCTGGCTTATATTAACTCATCATAAACTGCCACAACGTAAAGTGAAGCCCGGCGAATCTGGCCTAAGAGCTAAGTTTATTGAGGGGTTACTTAACAAACATGTGTCAGCACTTTGGAATTCTCCCCAAATAGACAAAGAGTGGAAGTCGGCTGAACTAAAAGAGGTATGGTCCTTCCCGAAAGGAACCGCTTTTAAAAGTTCATTATGGTGTTACAGAGCAAGAAGCGTTGCTAAAAGAGCTCTGAAAAGAGCTTGCTTTTTTCAACAAAACAATTGGCTTTATGACAAATATACTTTGCATGTTGCTCGCATGAGTCTAATGTTAGCTGATCATTATTATTCATCTTTACCGGCTAATGAAGCTTTAACTGATCAAAAATATAAAGCTTATGCCAATAGCGATCGGAAAACAAAAGTCCTTAAGCAGAAATTAGATGAACATTTAGTGGGTGTTTATCAAAATACATTAAAACTGGTTCGAGCACTACCTGCACTTAAAGATGAGCTTCCTGCAATTACCAAGCTTCAACTTTTAAAAAAGCGAACATCAATAAAGCGTTTTCAGTGGCAAGATAAAGCCTATGATATTGCAAGAGCTTTGCAAGAAAGCAGTGAAAAGTGTGGCTTCTTCGGCGTTAACATGGCGTCAACAGGCAAAGGAAAAACTTTTGCTAATGTCCGTATTATGTATGCGTTAACTAAACCAGAAGATGGGTGGCGACTAAGTATCGCACTTGGCTTGCGAACTTTGACTTTACAAACTGGGGATGCTTTAAAAGAACGATTAATGTTATCAGAAGAAGATATTGCTGTATTAATTGGTTCTCAAACGGTCAAACAGTTACATGAAAGAAATAATAGTGAGCAAGATAACAATGAGCGAGATGAAGAAAAAGTACCTGGTTCAGAGTCAGCTGATGAACTCACTGATGAAACTCAACACATTTTTTATGATGGAGCCATTTCTGATAGCCCGTTAAAAAATTGGTTAGAAAAGCAGCCTAAATTAAATCAGTTAATTAATGCGCCTATTCTTGTCAGCACCATTGACCATTTGATGCCTGCAACAGAATCAGCCAGAGGAGGCAGACAAATTGCGCCCATGTTAAGGCTAATGACTTCTGATCTGGTACTGGATGAGCCAGATGATTTTGATATTGCCGATTTGCCTGCATTGACTCGATTGGTGAACTGGGCTGGTTTATTAGGCTCAAAAGTTTTACTTTCTTCAGCGACTTTACCACCTGCAATTGTGAGTGCACTATTCGATGCCTATCGAGAAGGTAGAGAACATTACCATAAGGCGAGAGGTGAGCAGAGCGCTCAGCCACCTATCAGTTGCGCGTGGTTTGACGAATATCGCTCAGTGAGTGAACAATGTTATGATTTGGAAAGCTTTCAGCAGCAGCAAACTGTATTTGCTGATAAACGAGTACAAGAACTCAACAAAAAAACACCTATTCATAAAGCTGTTATCGCTTCGGTTAATACATGCGAGCAAAAAGCAGAAGTCGCTATTGAAGTACTCAGTGAAACTATTCGAGATAACATTTACCAATTACACCAAAAACACTACATCAGCGCTACAGAGTTTAATAAAAAAGAGTGTTATAAAAAAATTAGTATTGGTTTAGTCAGAATGGCTAACATCAATCCGCTAGTTGCGGTAGCAAAAAATTTAATGAGTTCACCTGTTAATGAAAATTATCATCTTCATTTTTGTATTTATCACAGCCAACATCCGCTTATTGTACGTTCAGAAATGGAGAAACAACTCGATAAAGTATTAACTCGCAATGACGAAACTGCTATTTGGAAACAACCGATCATTCAACAATCGCTGAAAAAAAGTGAAGCCACTCATCATATATTTATTGTGATTGCCAGTGCGGTTGCCGAGGTTGGGCGTGATCATGATTATGACTGGGCAATCGCAGAGCCTTCTTCCATGCGCTCAATCATTCAACTGGCGGGGCGTATTCAACGGCATAGGCAAAAACCGGCAGAGACAGAAAATCTCATTTTGCTTGATACAAACTACAAAGGGTTAATGAATAAGAAACTTGCATTTTCTCAACCAGGGTTTGAGTCTGGAGAGTTTCAGTTAAACAATCATAGTTTAAACGCTATTTTAGATAAGTCGCAATATGACGTTATAAGCTCTATTCCACGAATAAAGCCCAATAACCCACTAAATATTCATGACAATTTAGTCGATTTGGAACATGGGCATTTACAAGCTGCGCTGTTTGATAAAGCGGCTAGGATAGGTGCACATAATTGGTGGCGGTCACCTGCTAGTTGGACTTACGAATTACAGCGGGAAACGCCATTTCGTCGATCAATACCTGATAGTGAGTACTTCTTAAGAGCTGATGATTCTGGTAGCGAGACCGAGTTTTATCGCTGGCATCGAAATGGGGAATATAAGTCTGCTCAAGCTCAGTTTAAAGCGGTTGAGGTGGAATTGAATAATGGTATTTCTATTTGGGGAGATTATCAGGTGCAAGAATTACTAGAGAATATGGCTGAGCAAAATGGTGAAAGCTTGCTCAGTACGAGTATCAAGTTTGGAGCCATAAGGTTAAGAGATTCCGAGAAAACCTGGCTCTATTCAAGTACTTGTGGGGTTTATCAGGCGCTTTGATAAGCGCCTGATAGGAGCTGCCTATGCGGCAGTGAATATTTTAGTTAATTGGTTCTAAAATATTTTCTAAGCTGCCTACGCGGCAGTAAAAACATTATAACTGAAACTATATGATGAGGATAATAAGAATTGTTTTATAATTGTTTCTATAATATGGTGTTTACTTGGGTGTTTTTTTATTTTATGCTTTATCTACTGATGATTTGATAGTGGGGAAAGAGGGTGAATAAGAGAGATGAAAGTAATGATAAATTGAACGATCGACAAAACCATGACAAAAATATACAGATCAATGTTTCTGTGACTAATGAAACCAGTAAAAAAGTACCTATGACTACTTTAATGGTTGGTGTAATCACGGCAGCTTTATTAGTGATTTATGAATTGATTCGTTAAATGGGAATATAAATGGATAAGGTAAATAAAAATAACACAAAAGTGAGTGAAAAACAGCAACAGGCTGAAAAGTTGTTGGATGAAATGACTAATCTCCTTTTGTCTGGCGATGAAATTGCCTTTTCTGATTTGATTCTTGATTGGTATAGAATGGATCTAGAGTGTAGCTCTGTTTCTCTTCCTGTTGATATTGATGAGTTGCGTTTGGCGATTAAAGCCAGCCTGCTAGAAAGATTAACAGAAGTTTTAAATTCGCCTCCCCATAATGGCTCGCAAAAAACTCCTCAGTGGTGTAAAGGTATTGGTGCCTTAAGTCACCCTGTCAGATTGCAGAGCGATAGACTATTAGAGGATGAGCAATACTGTAAAGCATTTCAGAAAAGAAATCTGCTTGTTGTCAGTAACTTTATGTTTTTTATTTAACAAGGAGTATTTATGTCAAAACAATATTATGATCTAGGCAATGGCACACTTTCAAAAGCGGTGATCGAAAAGGCACTATATCGACTAGCGCAACTATTAACAGAAAAAAATAAGCGTGTAGAACTGGTAGCTGCTGGTGGCGTTATCAGTGTTTTAATGTTTGGAAGTAGGCAGATGACAAGGGATATTGATGTCATTATTCCAAAGAAAGAAAAAGATCTGATTGAAAGTCTAGTTGACCAAGTAGCTGATGAGCAGAACTTACCAAAAGGTAAACACGCCTGGCTTAATGACGGAGTTTCTTTTTTTTGGTCTGCAAACTAAAAGTAATAAACCAATATTTTCTCATGCTAATTTAATGGTTTTCACAGCAAGTTGGTATGAGTTACTTGGTATGAAGCTCAGTGGCGCATGGCGGCGTGATGCTGATTATCATGATGCTATTCATATTTTACGACAGATAGGAGATAAAAATAGAAGTGACACACTTAAAAAGTCGATGTCATTTAGGAATTTCTCTCCCTTTGTTGATGATCAAACGTTTATAAAGCGATTTGATCGTACATGGAGTGATGCTTTCAACTAAAAGTTAATAAATAAATTTTTTAAAGTGAAAATAAACTATAAGGAGGTAACTGAGAGTGCAAACTCAATTAGAGGAAAGTTTATCTACTAAAATAGTGGACTACATCCAAATTAGAGCTAGTGATAAACTGGAAAAGCTGGAAAAAGAAATCAATAAATTAACTAATTCAGAAAAAAATATTGAACAAAGTAAACTAGAAAATCTTCAACAAAAATATAAAGACGAACAAGAAAAGTTTAAACCGGCTAATTGGCTAACTGATGCAGCAAGCCGAGCTAAACAAATTCAATTAGTGACTCATGCATTAAAGTATATTCATGGTGATGCGAAAGGAAGTAATATTTTTTATCAGACAGACAATTCTTTGCCTTCACATAATTTTGTGAGTACCGCTTCACTCAATAATCCTGTTATTGATATTGTTGGTAATGCCGCCGCCTTAGATGTTGGGCGTCTATTAATGCAGGTCACACATGAAGGTAAAAATCTTGTGGATTATATTTTATCCAATGATATTTCACCATTAATGCCGATTGCAGAAAATCAACAACAAGCTGAGCAATGGTTTGAGGGTTTTAAGCAAGTATTTTCTAGTGATGTATTAGCCTCTCACAAATTGGCTAAACAAGTCTATTGGCCAATAGATGATTGCTATCATTTGTTATCACCTTTATTTGCTAGTTCTTTTGCCCAAAGTATTTATGATAAAAGAAAAGATTTAAGAGAAGTTCAGTTTAATAAAGATGAAACGGTTAAAAATAATGGTTTCTCTGTTTTTTCAAACTTGGCTGTACAGACTTTTGGCGGAACTAAGCCGCAAAATATTTCTCAGTTAAATTCTCAGCGAGGAGGTAAAAATTATTTGCTAGATGCCAGGCCGCCAACATGGAATACCATTGAAAAACCACCGTTCAATACAGAGTCAATATTTTTAAGTGTCTATCGAAATAAAGCTTATAAAAGAGTTAAGAAATTACAAAAATATCTAGAGTTAAAGTTTGAGCGTGATAGCACTATAGAAATAAGAGAATATCGAAGATCTGGAGTTGATGATCTGATTGAAATTTTATTGTCATTAGCGGCAAGCATTCATGCTCAACCAGCAGGTTGGAGCATGAGTGAAGAATGCCAGCTATCTCTAGAAGAGCAACTGTGGCTTGACCCCAAGCGTGCTGAGTTTGATCAAGGTTTCAAAGAGGAAATGGAGAAGAAAGAATGGCACGATAAAGTCGCTGCGAGATTTGCTTCTTGGTTGAATGCGATGTTAGAAAGCAAAAAGCTGGCACTTGGTGATGTAGAGCATAAAGAGTGGACTGTATTAGTCGCTCGACAGTTACGTCTAACCGAACGAGCTAGAAAGGAGTTTTACTAATGGAAGGGATTATTGTTATTAGAAATATTATGGTTGAGAATGCTAATGCGATAGCAGGGCAAACTTGGGGGTTTCCCGCCATTTCTAACTTTTTAGGTTATGTTCATGCACTACAAAGAAAACTATCAACATTGACTGAGTCGGATTTTTCTAACCTTAAACTAAACGGTTGTGGTGTTATCTGTCATCAATCACAGGTTCATGCCTATCAGGCTTCTGGCTATTCAGAGTACGTTTTTTCCTTAACTCGTAACCCGTTAACCAAGGAAGCGAAATCACCATCATTTGTTGAAGAGGGGCGTATGCATATGACGGTAAGTTTGGTTATTGGTATTGATGAGTTTCCTGACTTAAGCGAGTTAGAAATTCAGCAGTTAGAACAAAAAGTTAAAAGCTTTGCTGTGACTCAGCGTTTGGCTGGTGGAACTATTACTGGACTAACCAGCGTCAAAATTAAAGAAATACCAGACGGTAGCGAGAAGCAAGAACAACAGGCTAACTTTTGGTTAAGAACACTGCTACCAGGTTTTGCTCTAGTCAATCGTACAGATTTGTTAGTTGAGCATTCTAAGCGGTTTGCAGAGTCAAAAACACCGCAATTAGATGCATGGTTAGATGCAGCCAGTTTGAACTTTGATTTAGATAATCAAATAAAAACAAAGCCTTATTCTGGCTGGATAAAGCCAATAGCGATTGGGTTTAATGCAATATCGCCACTTTACAAAGCAGGAGAGATTGCAAAGTGCAGAGATGAAACGACCCCTGTGCAATTTGTTGAAAATATTTATTCACTAGGGGAGTGGTTAAGTCCTCATCGAATAAAAAAATTTGAAGATATCATGTGGTACTACCAAACCGATTTGGAAAAAGGCACATATTTGTGCCAAAACAACTATCAATCTCAATTAGAACAGTCAATTTAGCTTTCAAGGAAAATACAATGACAACATTAAAAACAGCTTCTGTACTCGCATTTGAACGTAAACTTTCCAACTCTGACGGATTAATGTTTGCGGGGCTATGGGAAAGTAGAGAGCAAGTCAGTAAATGGTGTGCAATTAAAGTGACTGAAAAAGCGATCAGAGGAACAATTTCTAATCGTCAGAAAAATGCGATTCAAAGTGACCCCACAAAACTCGATGCAGAAGTCCAGAAAGCTAATTTGCAAAAAGTAGATGTTTCTGCGTTGCCTTTTGATTGCGATACTTTAAAAGTTACTTTTACGCTAAGAGTTTTAGGTGACTTACAGACACCATCTACTTGTAATAATCAGGATTATCAGCAAGCACTTCAAAATGTGATTACCAGCTATATTTCAGAAAATGGTTTTACTGAGTTAGCTTATCGTTATGCAACTAATATTGCTAGTGGTCGTTTTTTATGGCGTAACCGAGTTGGAGCTGAAAAAGTAGAAGTAAAAATATTTGAACCATCAACAGAAAAAAGCTGGTTATTTAATGGCTTCGATTTTCAACTGCGCCACTTTGATCATCAAAATGAACAATTGCGTGATTTATCTAAAGCAATAGAAAAAGGTTTAGCAGGTGATAGCTTTTCATTTTTGCAAGTTGAAGCTTATGTTAAATTAGGTGAGGGTCAAGAAGTTTTTCCATCTCAAGAGCTTGTGCTTGATAGTAGTACTGCTAAAAGTAAAAAAAGCAAAGAGTTATATTCGGTGAATGATACCGCTGCAATGCACTCACAGAAAATCGGTAATGCATTAAGAACAATTGATAGTTGGTATCCTGATGCTGTTGAGTTAGGGCTTGGACCTATATCTGTTGAACCTTTTGGCTCAGTGACTAATCGGGGAAAAGCTTATCGACAACCTAAACAGAAAATGGACTTTTATACATTGCTTGACAATTGGGTTATAAAAGAGAAAAAGCCAGAGCTTGAACAACAACATTATGTCATTGCAAACTTAATTCGTGGTGGAGTTTACGGAGAGAAATCTGAATAGCTTTAGAGGCAAACGATAATGGATAATTATATAGATTTAAAAATATTGCCTGATTTTGAATTTAAAACATCAATGCTGATGAATGCTTTATTTAGTAAATTTCATCGAGTGCTAGTTGAAATTGAAAGTTCTAATATTGCGGTTAGTTTTCCTAATTATGGAATTAATGAAATAGGTAAAAAGGATCAATGTTTAGGTAATGTGATGCGAATCCATGGAGAGAAAATATCGCTTGAGCTTTTGATGGATAAAAACTGGCTAAAAGGAATGAGTGATCATATTTTTAAAAGTGAGATTACCAAGGTTCCAGATACATCTAAATTTATTTCAGTACGACGTGCTCAAAACAAGTATAGTAATATTGAAAAATTACGAAGGCGTTATATGTCTCGTCATAATGTTACATATGAAGAGGCAGAAAGGTTGTATCCTGAGTCTTTGGTTAAGCGAGTGAAGTTACCATTTGTAAGGATTAAAAGTAGTAGTACGGGAGAGCTATTTCCATTGTTTATTGAACAAAAGGAAGGTGAACTTAATTCATCCAGCCGAGGCTTTAATTGCTATGGGCTAAGTAAGGACGCTAGCTTACCCCTATTTTAACCCTTTATTTTTGCTCTTTAAAAATTTGCTTATTTATCAATAAGTTACAATAGTGCTTAAAAAAGAAGGTATTTTGCCTGATTTTATTCTAAGTTATTGTTGTAACTTATTTTTTTACGTTTATACTGTAGTTCACTGCCGCACAGGCAGCTTAGAAATCCTGTCCCTCTGATTACTATATCACCTGAGGGTTCACTGCCGCACAGGCAGCTTAGAAAGAATGAATCAATCGGCCATGCTCGTATCAAATGTTCACTGCCGCACAGGCAGCTTAGAAAAAAGCCTGCATATATTTTTATTCGCTGAGAAAGTTCACTGCCGCACAGGCAGCTTAGAAATGCTAAAGGCAAGAAGACTTCTGCTCGTTTTGGTTCACTGCCGCACAGGCAGCTTAGAAAAAACAAATGGGTTAGATCTGCAATAGGGGCTAGTTCACTGCCGCACAGGCAGCTTAGAAATCATAACCCAAACCAATTGAGTTTAAATCATCGTTCACTGCCGCACAGGCAGCTTAGAAACGCGCAAATTGCCAATATTACCGCCGCCAACTGTTCACTGCCACGCAGGCAGCTTAGAAATAGGACTACATCCGATTTTGATTTCTTCTGTAGTTCACTGCCACGCAGGCAGCTTAGAAAATGCCGGGTCGCTCGGTAAATATCCGCGCCCCGTTCACTGCCACGCAGGCAGCTTAAAAATTATCAGGTTATTCAAAGCTTATTTTTGCAACCGGATTCACAGTTTGCTTATCGACACGGCAATATCAGCTTGTTACGATAATGAGCTATTCAACTTTCTACCAAACTATCGATTAAATTTAAAGCTAGCAAGAAAAGTAAAAACATATTAAAGGGATTTGTTCCATGTTATTCGACCCATTCTATGTCAGATCACGCAGCCGCAGGCGCTTTTTATTTGCCCCTTATTTTTTTGAAGCTAACCCGCTCGAATTTGAAATTAATACCGAATGTAAAACTCGTGATGATATTTTTATCAAGCAGTTT